>NZ_JBHVDX010000122.1:0-29572 GCF_042802555.1 Streptomyces sp. NPDC057474
CTCGCACCCCGTACGGGGTGCGAGCCCTTTCGTGTGTGCGGTCGCCGATCGCGTGTGCGGGCTGCCGACGGGTCCGGGTCCGTGGCGGGCGTCGAGCGAGGGGGCGCAGGGGCGCGTTCACCTGCGGATCATCGAGAGTCGCTTGCACTCGCAGGGGGCGAGTGCTAATCATTGGCGTTAGCACTCTGAAGGTGAGAGTGACAACGAGGACCGGGTCGGCGAGGCCCGCAAGCCGGGTGGGGCAAGGAACCACGAGGCAGGCAGGCCGTCCGTCGCGGGCGCCAGCGCGGTCCGGAGAAATCCACCCCCTGTCCGGGAGGACCACTTCACATGGCCAAGATCATCGCGTTCGACGAGGAGGCACGGCGCGGCCTCGAGCGCGGCATGAACCAGCTCGCGGACGCCGTCAAGGTGACGCTCGGCCCCAAGGGCCGCAACGTCGTCCTCGAGAAGAAGTGGGGCGCCCCCACGATCACCAACGATGGTGTTTCCATCGCCAAGGAGATCGAGCTCGAGGACCCGTACGAGAAGATCGGCGCCGAGCTGGTCAAGGAAGTCGCGAAGAAGACGGACGACGTAGCCGGTGACGGCACGACGACCGCGACCGTCCTGGCCCAGGCGCTGGTCCGCGAAGGCCTGCGCAACGTCGCCGCCGGCGCCAACCCGATGGCCCTCAAGCGCGGTATCGAGAAGGCCGTCGAGGCCGTCTCCGGTGCGCTGCTCGACCAGGCCAAGGAGGTCGAGACCAAGGAGCAGATCGCCTCCACGGCCTCCATCTCCGCCGCCGACACCCAGATCGGCGAGCTCATCGCCGAGGCGATGGACAAGGTCGGCAAGGAAGGCGTCATCACCGTCGAGGAGTCGCAGACCTTCGGTCTGGAGCTCGAGCTCACCGAGGGCATGCGCTTCGACAAGGGCTACATCTCGGCGTACTTCGCGACCGACATGGAGCGCATGGAGGCGGTGCTCGAGGACCCCTACATCCTCATCGCCAACTCCAAGGTCACCAACGTCAAGGACCTGCTCCCGCTCCTGGAGAAGGTCATGCAGTCGGGCAAGCCGCTGCTGATCATCGCCGAGGACGTCGAGGGCGAGGCCCTGTCGACCCTGGTCGTCAACAAGATCCGTGGCACCTTCAAGTCCGTCGCCGTCAAGGCCCCGGGCTTCGGTGACCGCCGCAAGGCCATGCTCGGCGACATCGCCATCCTCACGGGCGGCGAGGTCATCTCCGAGGAGGTCGGTCTCAAGCTGGAGAACGCGACCCTGGACCTCCTGGGCCGCGCCCGCAAGATCGTCATCACCAAGGACGAGACCACGATCGTCGACGGCTCCGGTGACACGGACCAGGTCGCCGGCCGGGTCAACCAGATCCGCGCCGAGATCGAGAACAGCGACTCGGACTACGACCGCGAGAAGCTCCAGGAGCGCCTGGCGAAGCTCGCGGGCGGCGTGGCCGTCATCAAGGCCGGTGCCGCGACCGAGGTCGAGCTCAAGGAGCGCAAGCACCGCATCGAGGACGCCGTTCGCAACGCGAAGGCGGCCGTCGAGGAGGGCATCGTCGCCGGTGGTGGCGTGGCCCTGCTCCAGGCCTCCTCGGTCTTCGAGAAGCTGGACCTGGAGGGTGACGAGGCGACCGGCGCCAACGCCGTGAAGCTCGCCCTGGAGGCCCCGCTCAAGCAGATCGCCGTCAACGGTGGCCTCGAGGGTGGCGTCATCGTCGAGAAGGTGCGCAACCTGCCCGTCGGTCACGGCCTGAACGCCGCGACCGGTGAGTACGTCGACATGATCGCCGAAGGCATCATCGACCCGGCGAAGGTCACGCGCTCTGCCCTGCAGAACGCCGCCTCCATCGCCGCGCTGTTCCTCACCACCGAGGCCGTCATCGCCGACAAGCCGGAGAAGGCTTCCGCGCCTGCCGGTGGCGGCATGCCGGGCGGTGACATGGACTTCTGATCGACCCCGGTCGATCACTGTCCTTCAGTACCGAGGGCGGCACTCCCTGGACGCAGGGGGTGCCGCCCTCGGGCGTGTCCGGGGTCACATCGGACGCGGACGCGGCGGCGGAATTCCGTGACGGGCGGGGAGGTTGTGCGGGGGACGCTATATGCGTGCGCATGGAATGCGTCCCTCTGTATCCCCCTTTGTATCCCCCAGCCAAGGAGTCCCCACGTGACCACCGCCTCCACCTCCACCTCCCGTGCCGCCGAAGTCCTGTCCCGACCCGTCACGATCAACGGTCTGACCGTTCCGAACCGGATCGCCATGGCGCCCATGACGCGGGTGTTCTCGCCCGGTGGTGTGCCGGGTGCGGACGTGGCCTCGTACTACGGGCGGCGGGCGTCCGCGGGCGTCGGCCTGATCGTGACCGAGGGGACGTACGTCGGACACGAGACGGCCGGGGATCTGGACGGGGTGCCGCGGTTCGCCGGCGAGGAGCAGCTCGCCGGGTGGGCGAAGGTCGCGGAGGCCGTGCACGCCGGGGGCGGCACGATCGTTCCGCAGCTGTGGCACATCGGGACCGTCCGGCAGCAGGGCAAGCTCTTCCCGGAGGCCCCGGTCTTCGGCCCCTCCGGGCTGCGGGTCGACGGCACCGAGGCCGAGGGCGGCCGGGCCATGACGCAGGCCGACATCGACGAGGTCATCGCGGCCTTCGCCAAGTCCGCCGCCGAGGCCGAGCGCATCGGCATGGACGGCGTCGAGATCCACGGCGCCCACGGCTACCTGATCGACCAGTTCCTCTGGGAGCGCACCAACCGCCGTACGGACGCCTACGGCGGTGACCTCGTCGCCCGTACGAAGTTCGCGGCGGAGGTCGTGGCGGCCGTACGGGACTCCGTGTCCGCCGACTTCCCGGTCATCTTCCGCTACTCGCAGTGGAAGCAGGAGGCGTACGACGCGCGCCTCGCCGAGACGCCGGAGGAGCTGGAGGCGTTGCTGAGCCCGCTCGTGGCGGCCGGAGTCGACGCGTTCCACGCGTCCACGCGCCGCTACTGGCAGTCGGAGTTCGAGGGCTCCGAGCTCAACCTCGCGGGCTGGACGAAGAAGCTCACCGGCAAGCCCACCATCACCGTCGGCTCGGTCGGCCTGGACGGCGAGTTCATCACCGCGTTCGCCGGTGAGGGGTCGTCGACCAAGGCCATCGACGATCTGCTGGACGGTGTGGAGGCCGAGGAGTTCGACCTCGTCGCCGTGGGCCGCGCGCTGCTCCAGGACCCGGAGTGGGCGGCGAAGGTGCTCGACGGCCGTTTCGGTGAGCTGAAGGCGTTCGAGCCGGCGGCGCTGGGCTCGCTCAGCTGAGGATATTTCGCCAAGTCTCCCCAGTACCTGGCGGTAGTGAGTCAATTCCGTCATATGTGTCGTTGTAGGGTCGTGGGCACAGCGCCATCGGCGCCTCAACTCCGGTGTTTCCACCGATGGTTGAGGCGCCGATTTTGCTGCAAGTCCATTCACCCCCCACGAATCGGATGAGTGACTCCATGGCACGACACAAGCTCACCCTCAAGCACAAGCGGCTGGTCGCGGCCGGTGCCGCCGTGGCGGCCGTCGCCGGTGGTCTCGGCGTCGCCGCGAACGCGGGCGCCAGCGAGACCGTCGCCCAGAAGCCGTCCGTGGCGAGGGTCGTCGTCAAGACGGTGTTCGCCCCGGCCGACATCGCCGACGTGGCGCCCGCTGTCACCTACAACACCGAACTGGTGCCCGTGGCCGGTCGGGTGCAGGTCAAGGAGGAGCTGCGGCGCGACGGCGGTACGCGGATCGAGCTGCGGCTGCGGGACCTCGCCGCGAACCGTACGTACGGCGCGCATGTGCACACCAAGCCGTGCGGCAGGCTGCCCGCCGACGCCGGGCCCCACTACCAGGACGAGCTGGACCCGAAGCGGCCGTCCGTCGACCCGAAGTACGCCAACCCCGAGAACGAGGTGTGGCTGGACGTGAACACCAACGACGACGGCTCGGCGCGGTCGATCGCCGTCGTCGACTGGCGGTTCCGTGAGGGCGGGGCCCGTTCCGTGGTGCTGCACGAGGCGGCGACGTCCACGCACGAGGGGCACGCGGGGACGGCCGGGGCGCGGCTGGCCTGCGTGAACGTGGCGTTCAAGTAGACGATCGCGTAGTCGAACCGATCGTCCAAGGTGACGAAGTAGGGCGAGCGATGATGCCGGGCCCGCGAGTGCTGCGGGCTCGGCGCCGTGGGTCAGGCGTAGTCCTTGAGCTTCTCGGTCTTGAGGGTGATGTTGACGGGGGCGGGCAGCTCGACGGTTGCACCCCAGGGATAGGAAGCGGCCTGCTGGTAGCGGCCGTCCTTGGGCTCGCTGAAGACGTTGAGGGTGTTGTTGTCGCGGTCGATGAGGAGGTAGACGGGGATGTCGGCCGCCGCGTAGCCGACGGGCTTGTCGATCCGGTCGCGCTGGTCGGTGTCGCGGTCGTGGGAGGTGATTTCCACGGCCATGAGGGTGCCGTCGGGGTTGGACCACTCGCCGTCTCCCCGGAAGTGATCCACCGGCACGAGGGTGCCGTCAGTGCGCGCGCGGCCCTTGCGATAGGCCTCGGCCTTCACTCCGGACTCGGGTACGAGATCCAGGTCGGGACGGTGTTGCATGCACTGGCGCAGCAGCCACATGAAGATCGAGCGGTGGTTGCCGTCCGGCATGGCCTTGACCTCTACTTTTCCGTTGACGTACTCAAGCCGCACGGTTTCGGGAGCCACGGCGGCCAGCTCCTCGAATTCGTCGACGTCGAGCGGGCCGTGCCGGACGCACAGCCTCCCGCCGAGAAACTCCAGCCGGTTCCGCAGCTCCCTCGGAGCCCTGCGGACGAGTTCCTCGAAGTCCTCGACGGACATCTGCGGGCGCTCAGCGGTGTCAGGGGTCATGGTGTCGCCTCCTTCCTCCCATCGTGCCCTGGGGTGAGCCTAGGGACCGTAGGAGCGGTCATGCGGGTGTCCTTTCTCGTGCTTGTTGTGACATTGCGGCACGGATCTGGGCCGCATGGCTGTGGACTGCGGCGGCGGGGAGGGGCGCGTTGCTGTGGGCAGGGGCGCGTTCGCCTCGGCAGGCGCTGCACATGCCGCCCGGCAGGGCCTCCGGGGGGCCCGGGGTGCCGCACTCACCGCACTCCAGCATGCGGAGGGGCGGGCGTACGGGAGTGGGGGTGGGCGCCGGTTCTGGGGGGAGCTTGGTGAGGAGGCGGGTGCGGAGGAGGGCCGCCGGGCTGTGGACCGGGGTCGGGAGGCCGGAGATCAGGGCCTGGCGGATGGTCTCGTCGGTCGCGCCTCGCTCGAACCACGGCAGCAGGAGTGGGGCCAGCGTCGCGCAGTCCGCCTGGGAGAGGGAGAGGGCGGGGGTTGCCCGGCCCAGCGCGGCCAGGAGGATGTGGGCGCGGGAACGGGTGGGGGCCTTCGCCTGCTCCTGCTCCTGCGGTACGTCGCCCCGCGTGAACCTCGCCCACCAGGCGTCGTCCCGTGCCGTCCGGGAGAACCACGATCGGGTGATCCAGCGGGAACTGCCCGAGTCGGCCTCCACGGACTCCCGGCCTCGGCGCAAGTGGCCTGCCTCTTGGAGCTTGTTGAGGGCCGTGCGGAGCGCGCACTGCCCGTACGTGAGGGTCTTGGCCAGCGTCTTCACGGAGATGTCGGCGCCGTTGGGGAGGCGGTCGATGTACGCGGCGATGGCCGCCTCGCGGGGTGGGAGGTCCGCGAAGTCGTGGGCCGTGCGGGGGTGTTGGCCGGGGATGGTGCGTTTGCCGTAGCCCGGGTTGGCCATGGGGTGGGGGTGCGGAGGGTGCGGGTCCGCGTGCGCGGGCAGGGAGGCAGCACTAAGGTTGGCGGCAGCCATGGGATCGAATCTTTCCTTCGATCTCGTAGGTCAAGCCCCCGCAGGTGTTGGTAGCACCTGGCGGGGGCTGTTTCGTCTGCGGGCACCGTATCAGCATCGTCACCGTGCGTGGCAAGTCGAACGCGTCAAGTCAACTCACCGGGTGGGAGGGTGGGTTGAGGCCCACCTCCCAATCCTCAGAAAGAGGGCTCGGAGCTGGGGGCTTGAGCTTCGGGACCGGTTCCGGTCCCCGTGTCAGCCCATGCTCTTGGCGCCGTCCAGGGACTCCCGGATGATGTCCGCGTGGCCGGCGTGCTGGGCGGTCTCGGCGATGATGTGCAGCAGCGTCCTCCGGGCCGACCACCGTGCGTCGGCCTGGAACCACGGGGCCTTGGGCAGTGGATGCGAAGCATCCAGGTCGGGCAGGGCGGCGACCACCTCGGTCGTGCGGTCGGCCGTCTCGGCGTACGCGGCCAGCACGTCCGCCAGCGTCTCGCCGGGCAGCATCCGGAACTCGTCGGCCCGCCGCGCCCAGTCCTCCTCCGTCATGGCGGTGAAGTCACCCATTGCCGACGGGCCGTTCTGGATGAAGTCCACCCAGTTCCGTTCCACCGACGTGACGTGCTTGATCAGGCCGCCGAGGCACAGTTCGCTGACGGTGGTCCGTTGCCCGGCCCGCTCGTCGGTGAGGTCGCGGGTGGTGAAACGCAGGAACTGGCGGTGCTTGGCCAGCGTCTCCAGCAGGTCGGCGCGCTCGCCGGTGGTCAGGGTGGGGGTCGGGGCGTTCTTGGTGGTGTTCATGGCCACAAGGTAGGAGCCATATAGGTCAGATCCTGACCTCAAAGGCCCGGAGCGGGGGGCCGGCTGGTTCGTGGCGCTGGAGTTCACCTCGGCGGGCGTGAAGAAGTTCGCCGAGGCCACCGGTCGGCTGGCCCGACAGACCTCGCCGCAGAACCAGTTCGCCATCGTCCTCGTCGGAACCGTCGTCTCCGGCCCCCGCCGTGAACTCCGCGATCACCGGCGGCGAGGCCCAGGTCTCCGGCAGCTTCACCAGCCTGGAGGCCGAGGAACTGGCGGCCAACCTGGACACGGGCGCCCTCCCCGTACACCTGAAGGTGTCCTCCGTGACGACGCTCCCGGCCGACTAGAGACCGTGGCGCGGCACGCTCACACGTTCCCCATCGGCTCGATGTCCACCCGGACCGGCTCGCCCCAGATACGCGTCACGTCGTAGTCGGTGAATTCCTGGACCAGGCGGTAGGCGATGGCGGGGCGGGGGCCCCGGCGCTGGGCGGTGAGGTACAGCTCGGCCTCGCGGCGGTCGCGGCGGGGGGTGCCGCAGAGCTGCCAGACCTGGCCGTTCCACGCCTCCGGGAGCCAGCGCTGCTGGGGCTGGGGGCGGTCGTCCCGTACGCCGTAGCGGGAGGGGGTCGGGGTGGCGGGGCCGGTGGGGCGGGGAGGGCCGTAGCTGTCGTTCAGCTGGGTGCGGCGGGCGGCGCGGCGGCGGGTTTCGCAGAGCAGACAGCGGTCGGGGGCCTCCTCGTCCACCGGGCCGTTCGGGTGCTCGGCGCAGCGGGTCGTCGGCTTGGCCGACGTGACCGTCTCGTCCAGCAGGTCCAGGGCGCGTTTGAGGTCCGCCTTCACCTCGTGCAGTCGGGCGTCCGGGGTGTCGGCGTTCAGCGCGTCGCCGTGCTCCCCGAGGAGACGCAGGGCGCGGCCGAGGGCGGTGAGCTGGGCGTGGTTCACGAGCTCGGTCCTTCCCTGGGAGGCATGAGACATGAGGCATGAGATGTGGGAGACGTCAGCGATCCCCACCACCGTGCCACACCCCACTGACAGTCCCCGAAGACCAGACTCGGCCTCGGGTGATATGTGCACTAGATGGCGGGATCGCCGGAAGTTCTGTACATCGAGGGAGGGCTGCATGTCTCTGACACACATCGACATCGACGACGAGGCGCTGGAGACGGCCAAGCGCCTGGGTGGGCACCGGACGAAGACCGCCGCTGTGGCGAAGGCGCTGGAGGAGTACAACATGCGGCTTCAGCGCGCCACCGCCCACGAAAAGTACTTCGAGCTCGCCCAGGAGTGGGACATCGAAGGGGCCGAGGCCGTGCACCGTGCGGACAAGGAGGCCCACCGCGCGTGAGCGGTTACCTGCTGGACTCGTCGGCTCTGTGGCGCCTGCTCCGGGACCGTCGTCTCCACGAGGCGTGGCGCCCGGCCGTCATGGACGGCGACATCCGGTCGTGCTATCCGCAGCGGGCGGAGTTCCTGCGCTCGGCACGCGGCCTCAAGGAGTACGAGGCGTACAGCGCGATGTTCGCCGAGCTCTATGACGACGTCTCCGTCCCCGAGGGCGCGCCCCACTGGATCGGCGGCCTGCAGTCGCGGGCATCCGAGCGGGGTGAGTATCAGGTGCTGTCCGCTGTCGATCTGCAGATCTGCGCCACCGCCGCGCACCACGGCCTGGTCGTCCTGCACGACGACCGGGACTTCGTGACAGCGGCTCGCCTGGCGGTCGAACTGCGGCAGCTCAACGTGCGTCAAGGGCCGTTGTAGCGGCAATGCAGGGGCAATGTAGAGCTGCCGTGGAGCTGCTCAGGGCGGCGCCCCACCCGTGCCCGCGCAGCTCAGCCCGTCGTCATCGCCGCCGCCAGGGCCGCCCTCAGGTGGCCCTCGTTCGCTGTCAGCAGGCGGGTCGCGGTGGGTGCGTCGACGCCGCTCAGGATGGTGAGGATGGCGTTCTTCACCTGGCCGTTGGCGGCGGTGAGGGCCGTCTCGATCTCGGTGTCCGTCGCGCCCGTGGCGAGGGCGACGATGCGGTGGGAGCGGGCGCGGAGCTTGTCGTTGGTGGCGCGGACGTCGACCATCAGGTTCCCGTAGGTCTTGCCCAGGCGGATCATGGTGATCGTAGAAAGCATGTTGAGGACGAGCTTCTGGGCCGTGCCCGCCTTGAGGCGGGTCGAGCCCGTCACCAGTTCCGGGCCGACGACGATCTCGATACCGTGGTCGGCCGCCGAGGCGAGCACGCTGGCCGCGTTGCAGGACAGGCCGACCGTCAGCGCGCCGGCCGCGCGCGCGTGCTCCACCGCGCCCACCGCGTACGGCGTGCGCCCGGAGGCGGAGACGCCGACCACCGTGTCGTCGGGCGTCAGCGCGAGCGCGTCGAGGTCCGTCCGGGCCAGCTCCGCCGAGTCCTCCGCCCCCTCGATCGAGGTGACCATGGCCTCCCGGCCGCCCGCGATCAGGCCCATGACCTGCGAGGGTGCCGTGTTGAACGTCGGCGGGCACTCGGACGCGTCCAGCACCCCCAGCCGGCCCGCCGTGCCCGCGCCCGCGTAGATCAGCCGGCCGCCCCGCGCCATCCGCTCCGCGATCGCGTCGATCGCCGCCGCGATCAGCGGCAGCTGCGCGGAGACCGCCGCCGGCACGGTCGCGTCCTCGGCGTTCATCAGCTTCGCGATGTCGAGCGTCGGAAGCTGATCGATGTCGGCCAGCTCCGGCCGGAACGCCTCGGTCGTCAGCGACTCCAACTCGGCGCGTACGGAGAGGTGGTTGGGGAGGGCGGAGGCGTCAGGGAAGGTGGGGGGCATGGCGGCTCATTCCGTACGGGGTGGTGCGGCGGTGCGGCCGTGCGGCGGTGCACCTGTGCACCTGTGCACGTGTGTTCTGGGGTGAACGCCGTAGTTGCCTGCGGGTTCGTCCTGGTCGGTCGCGGCCCGCGGCCGGGCCGCGGATGTCGCGGGGTCCCGCGCCCCTGACGGGCGCTGTTCCCGCTTCCCGGCCCCGACTACCGCGACGGGCCCCCGGTCCGATGTCGGTGCGCCAGCGCCTCGTACGACGCCGACAGCGCGGGCGCCGCCGACTCGTACGTCCGTTGCGCCACCCCGACGAACAGGCAGTCCACCACCAGCAGCTGACTCGTCCGGGACGACATCGCCGCCGGGCGCAGCTCGCTCTCCCGGGCCGTGGACGTCGTCAGGACGTGATCGGCGTACTGGGACACCGGCCCGTCCGGCCGCCCGGTGATCGCGATCGTCGTCGCCCCGTGGTCGAAGGCGACCCGCAGCGGCTCGATGACGTCTCCCGTCGAGCCGGAGTGGGTGATCGCTATGGCCACGTCCTTCGCGCGGAGCTGCACCGCGTTGGTGACGGCGAGGTGCGGGTCGCTGTGCGCGTGGGCTATCAGCCCTATGCGGAGCAGCTTCTGCGTGAGGTCCTGGGCGACGAGCCCGGACGCCCCGACCCCGTAGATGTCTATGCGGCGGGCCCCGGCGAGCGCGGCGACCGCCGCGCCGAGCTGGGCCATGTCGAGTCCGGCCGCCGTGTCCGCGAGGGTCTGCTGCTCGTCGTAGGCGAGCTTGGCGACCACGTCGGGGAGTGGGTCGTCGACCGCGATGTCGGCCGTGACCGAGGGGGCGCGGCCCGACTCCTGGTGGGCGGCGAGGCCGGCGAGGGCGAGGCGCAGGTCGCGGTAGCCGGGGTAGCCGAGGAGGCGGGCGGTGCGCACGACCGTGGCCTCGCTGGTGCCGGTGAGCTCGGCGAGGCCGGTGACCGTGAGCGCCGCGCAGCCCGCCGGGTCGCCCGCGACGGTTTCCGCGACCCGCTGCATGGAACGGGTCATGGATGGGGCCAGCGTCCGCACCTTCGCCGCGAGGGCGGCGGGGGCGGGGGGCGTGGGGGGCTTGGGGGGTGTGGTCGCGGCGCCGCTCCGCCCTCCGGCCGGGCGGCCCGTGGCCTGTCCCTCCGCGGGTGCGAAAATTTCCTTCACGTCATCGCTCACATAATGAAAGATATTTTCTGTTCGCCCGTATGGTCAAGGGCCGCACAATGGATGGCATGAGTCCCAGCAGTGACCCCGCGGAGCCCGCAGGCCCCGTGGATCCCGTGAGCCCCCTTGAGCAGGCGCTTCACGCGGCCCGCGCCCTCGTACTCGCCGATCTGGCGTCCGGGCAGGTCGCCGAGGCGGATGTCGTGTCCATGGTCGAGGATTCGGTCGTGCAACGCCGCTGGTGGGTCGAGCAGTGGCCGGACGGCGCGGCGTACGTCGCCGGGCTCGTCGCCCAGGACGTCCAGGACGCCCTGCTCGAACGGTACGGCCGCTGGCCCCTCTGCCCGGCCTGCGACGACGGCGACCCGCACGCGCTCGACGTGGAACCGGAGCTGGGGCCCGATCCGCAGTGGGTGTGCCACAAGGCGGGGGTGCGGGTCGCGGCGGTGGGGGCGCTGCCTTCGGCGTCGGGAGGGGCGTACGGGGACGCGTCGGGAGGGGCGTCCGGAGAGGCGCCGTCCTCGTGACCCTCTACGTCGATCCACCCACCTGGCCGGGGCACGGGCGCATGTGGTCCCACCTGGTGAGCGACGTGTCCTTCGACGAACTGCACGCGTTCGCACGGCGGTTGGGCATCCCCGACCGAGCCTTCGAACGCGACCACTACGACATCCCGTCCCACCGCTACGAGGAGGTCGTGCGGGCGGGGGCCGTGGAAGTGGGCTCGAAGGAACTGCTGCGCAGACTGACGGAGGCGGGGCTGCGCAGGCCCAAGCGGCGGGGGGCTACGGCTTGAGAGGCTGGGTCGCTCGCGGAGCCGGCCGCCGCGCGGGCGTGGCTCACTCGGCGAACGCCGGCTTCGGCCCGCCGGAGTTCGACTCGTGCCAGGGCCCCGGCAGGGAGAACGGCAAGAAACCGGAGCGGTTGGGTCCGGCGTACGTCAGGCGCGCAGACGGAGTTCGTACGCGAACTGCTCCCCGTGCTCTCCGTCACCCCAGTCGTCGCTCACCTTCTCGAATCCGGCCCGCGAAACGACGCCCTGCGAAGGGGTGTTGACCTTCTCGACGACCGCGAACAGCGACCGTACGTCCCCCCGCTCCCGGCCCCGCTCCCGCGCCCAGCCGGCCAGCGCGCCCAGCGCCTCGGTCATGTAGCCGCGCCCGCGCGCCCCCTCGACCAGGTCGTAGCCGACCTCGACGCGGCCCTCCTCGTCCGGGGCGCCGTGGTAGCCGAGCGCGCCGACGGCCAGCCCGTCCTCCTTGCGTACGAGCACGAACATGCCCCACTCCGGCCGGTGCACCCCCGCCTCGTACGCCTGGAACACCAGCCCCGCCCCGACCCGCGTTCCCTCGATCGGCCCGCCCACGATCCAGTCGAAGCCACCGGTGCCGCCCTCGGCGAGATCGGCCGCGGCGGCCGGGTGGATGCCCTGGAGGACAATCCGCCCGGCGTCGATGTGCAGCGGGTTGCGCCACTTCCATTCCGTGACGGGCGCGCGCCCCGGCAGCTCGCCCCGGCCGGTGGCCCACAGCAGTGTCGCCCAGGGGTCGTCACCCGGCCTGACGTGGGGGAAGAGGCGAGCGAGCACGGACTCGCACAGCTCGACGGGCGGCACGGACGCGGACGCGGGGAGCCCGAGGCCCTCCGCGATGTCGTACGTGTGCAGCAGCACCTCGGCGACGCCCATCGCCGCGAACCCCTCGCGGTCGGCCGCGCGGAACGGATACGGGTGGAAGGCGCGGACCGAGCGGGAAGTGATGCCGACGGTGGCGGCGAGCAGCGCGCCGGTCGTCCGGATCACCTCCAGCACGTCGGCGTTCCCCTCGCACTCCGACGTGTCGATCTCGAACGGTACCCAACGCGTCGTCGGCCGCCCCGCCAGCTGCCCCGCGTACGCGATCAGATCCGACGCGATGTGGTCGGCGGTCCCACGGCAACTCCACTCCAGCCGACCGGCCTTGACGCCCTCCCAGTCCTGGTCCACCACCGTCCCCAGCACCGCCAAACCGTGTTCGACGGCTTCCTGTACCTGATCCCCGCCCATTGGTCGCATGGCGGCGAGGATAGGCGGGCTCAGACGTCCGTATGTACCGGATTTGCGGAGCTGTCACTGCTCCCGGCCACGAGACGGGAGGCCCGCGTACGCCGGTGCAGGCGCAGCGACACGGCGGTGGTGCCGATGGCGGCCGCGGTGATGGCGCCGCCCGCCCAGGCCGTGGAGGCGAAGCCGAAGCCCGCGTCGATGACGACCCCGCCGATCCAGGGTCCGCCGGTATTGCCGAGGTTGAACGCGGCGGTGGTGGTGGCGCCGGCGAGGGTCGGGGCGGCACCGGCGACGTTGAACAGCCGGGCGTTGAGGGCCGGGGCGGTGTAGAAGCAGGACACCCCGAGGAGGAAGGAGAGAAGGACGGCGGCGACGGCGTACTCGGCGAGCAGCGCCAGGGCGACCAGGAAGACCGTGGAGGCGGTGATACCGCTGAGCAGCACCCCGAAGAGGTGCGCGTCCGCGACCCGTCCCCCGACCGCCGTGCCGATCAGCGCTCCGATCCCGAACAGCGCGAGGACCGTCGGCACCCATCCGTCGTCCAGCCCCGCCACGTCCGTGAGCAGCGGCGCGAGATAGCTGAACGCGCAGAAGACCCCGCCCGCGGCGAGCGCCACGATCGTGATGGAGAGCCAGACCTGGGGTTCGCGGTAGATCCGCACCTCGCGCCCCAGCCGGGGCCGCTCCTCGGGCCGCGGGATGGCCGGCACGAGCGTGGCAACCCCCACGAGCGCGATCGCCGAGGCCACCGCCACCGCCCAGAACGCCGACCGCCACCCGAAGTGCTCCCCGAGGAATGCCCCCGCAGGCACCCCCAGCACATTCGCGATCGACAACCCGCCGATCATGATGGCCAACGCCCGCGCCCGCGCGTTCACCGGCACCATCGCGACGGCCACGGCCGCCCCGACCGCCCAGAACCCGGCGCAGGCGAGCGCGCTCACGATCCGGGAGGCGAAGAGAACCGCGTAGTTCGGGGCGAGGGCGCCCGCGACCTGTCCGAAGCCGAAGATCGTGATCAGCGTGATGAGGGTCGTGCGTCGAGGGAGGCGTAGCGTCGCCACCGCCAGCAGTGGCGCCCCGATGACCATCCCGATCGCGAACGCCGAGATCAGCAGCCCTGCCCGTGGAATGGACACGTCCATGTCCTCGGCGATGGGCGGCAGCAGCCCCGAGAGCATGAACTCGCTGGTCCCGAGCGCGAAGACGGCGAGACCGAGGACGTAGACGGAGAGGGGTATCCGGAAGTGGGGACGGTCGGGAGCGGCAGCGGCGGATGAGGACATATACCTGGGCAACCGAGGATCGCGGAGTCGCATTCCCTCCCATGGACCGGGCGGGGGGTTCGGTCCCTTCAGCCCTCCTTCAGCCCTCCCTCAGCCCTCCGTCAGTCCGGCCAGCTCCGCCCGCAGGTTCTCCCGTGCCCGGCCCTCCCACGCCCGCTCGCCGTACGGTGTTCTGAACAGCCGTGGCAGATCGAGAAGCTGCCGCAGTACGGCTGCCCGGCCCGCCCGGAAGTCCTCGTCGGGCACGAACCCGTACTCCTCGCGGACGGCGGCGGCGTAGGCGGCGTACGCGTCCGGCTCCGAGGCCAGGATCGCGAGGTCCGCGTCACACAGCACCTGCCCGTTCGGGTCGTCGTCGGCCGGGTCGTGGGTGACGGTGAGGCGCACCAGCCGGGCGACCTCCGCGACCTTCGCCTCCGGCACCCCGGCCTCGGTCAGCGCCCGCTCGGCGATCCGGGCCGACCGCTCCTCGTTCTCCGACCGCTCCGGCAGATACACGGCGTCATGGAACCAGGCCGCCAGCCGCACGAGGTCCGCGTCCGCCGCGTGCTCCTCCAGCACCTCGACGCGGTCCAGCACCGCGACGAGATGATCGAGCGTGTGGTACTTCCGTTGCGGCTCGGCCCACCGCTCGATCAGGTTGTCGGCGTACGGGAACGGCGCCGGGTCACAGGCGCCGTCCCGGGCGGAGAGCAGCGCGGGGAGCCAGCGGTAGCGGAGGGCTTCCCGGCGGGCGTCGACGGTGTCAGGGTCGGGCGGCATATACGCATTGTGCCGTGTGCCGTGTCCGCGCGAGTTGGGCCGGGCTCGACCCCACGGCTGGGCCCGGCCGTACGGTCACCGGGGGATCAGCCCCAGGTGGCGAGGAACTTCGCCGCGTAGCCCTTCTCCTGGCCCACCGCGTTGGGGTGGAAGGTCGCGGCGCTCTCGCCCAGGTTGACGCCGTGGACCCACGGATCGGTGCCGCACGCGCCGTGGCCGCCGAACCGCTTGCGCATGTCGACGAAGTAGACGCTCGCGTTGACCGCCGCCTTCGCGCTGCCCTCGGCGAGCGCGTCGGCGAATCCGTTCATCGCGGTGCGCTTGCGGGAGCTGAGTTCGATCGGGGCGCACGCACCGGTCGTGGAAAGGGCCTTCGGATAGCCGAAGACGAGGATCACCGCCTTCGGGGAGCGGGCCTTGATGTCCTTGTACAGGCCGGTGAGCTCGTCCACCATCTGGTTCCTGGCGTAGTACGACGTCCAGGTCGTGGCGGTCTCGCAGTAGCTGTCGTCCTTGGTGAGGCAGGCCTCGACCACCGGGGCGAACTGGGCGTCGTTCCCGCCGACCGTGAGGGTGACGAGACCCGTCGTCGGCTTCAGCGCGGACAGTTGGTTGGTCCGCACGTCCGCGATCTTCGCCCCGCTGCAGGTGGCGTCCTTGAGGGTGTACTCGGGGTTTGCCGCCGCCCACAGGTGCGGGTAGTTCTTCGTGCTCCGCTTGCAGTCACCGCTCGCCGGGTCGTACGAGCCCGCGCCGACCCCGGAGGCGTACGAGTCGCCGAGCGCGACGTACTCGGCGGTCGGCGCCGCCGCCTGGGCCGGGGCGGCGCCCGCCGCGACCAGTCCCGCGAACGTCATCAGACCGGCGGCGACAGCCGACGTTAATCTGCGCATGAACTTCCTCTTCACCGTTGGGACGGAATCGACCGGTGGAAGAGAGGGGGCGGCGGCGCGGGAGGTTCCGGTGCGGTGCGGAATTCTTCGGGAAGACGGCCAGGAAGGCGGCCGACCCGCGCGTCAGATTTCCGGTGTGCGCAGCCCGGCGTCGCGGGCGAGGAGCGCCGTCTGCACCCGGTTGCCGCAGCCCAGCACTCAGGATGCGGCTCACGTAGGTCTTCACCGTGGCCTCGCTCATGTGCAGCCGTCTGCCCGCGTCCGCGTTGGACAGGCCCTCCCCGAGCAGGGCGAGCACATCGCGCTCCCGCGCGCTCAGGCCGTCGACGCGGCGCCTGGCCGCCTCAGCGCGCGCGGTTTCGGGGGAGGAGAGGGCCCGCACCACATGGCGGGTGGCCACCGGCGAGAGATACGCGTTCCCCGCCGCGGCGGCCCGTACCGCGTGGATCAGTTCGTCGGGCGCGGAGTCCTTGAGCAGGAATCCCACGCTGCCGAGGCCGAGCGCCCGCAGTACGTTGTCCCGCTCCCCGAACGTGGTGAGGATCAGTGCCCGTACGTCCGGCGCGGCCCGGCCCAGCTCGGCCAGGGCCGTCAGCCCGTCCATCACCGGCATCTGGATGTCCAGCAGGGCGACATCGACGCCGATGCGCCGACGGCTCCAGTGCGAGATACGTGCGGTCTTCGCCTCGTCCACGTCCTCGTACACGTCCTCGTTCACCTCCTGATCCTCGGGCCGACGATAGGCCGCGTCCCCGAGCGCCCGCGTCCTGCGTGAGTCGTACCGGCGAACGACGAAAGAGAGCAGATTCGCCCCTGCCCCGACGGCAACGATGACGTGCCGAGAAGCAGCCGTAGAGCAGGGGGACCCCACGTGATGAACGACGAACGACTCCAGGGGCACGCGCGGTTCACCGTCCGGCAGAGGACGGCCCGCATGGCCGACCAGTACGTGGTGACCGTGGCTGGTCCGGGCGATTCCGAGGGTGAGGTCGTCGCCTTCGCCCGGCGGAAGCCGATGTCGCCCAAGGAGGAAGTGACCATCTACACCGACGAGTCGAGGACCAGTGTGCTGTGCACCTCGGAGGCCCGTCAGGTCGACGACTTCGGCGCCGTCCACGACGTACGGGACAGCGCGGGCGCCGTCATCGGCTCGTTCCGCGAGAAGCCCGTCGTCTCGCTGGTGCGCTCGACCTGGGCCATGGAGCAGCCGGGGACACTGGAGCTGACCGGCCGCGAGCGCAACTGGGCGATGGCCGTGCTGCGTCGGGTCTGGGAGTTTCTGCCGTACGTGGAGTTCGTGCCGTTCCTCTGGCCCTACCACTTCGACTTCACCGCAACCGGAGAAGCGAAGCGGCTGATGTCGTTCGACAGGAAGTTCGGCCTGCGCGACCGGTACGTGCTCGACATCGCGTCCGCCGACATCGACCGCCGTCTCGCCATCGCGCAGGCCGGGGCACTTGACACCCTTGAGGAACGCTGACGGAAAGCCGGGGAAGGCCTGCCCCCCGGCTTCCCGACCGCACCTGTGGTGACGGCTACTACCGCAGCAGGTACGCCTTCACCACGGTGACGTCGTACGTGTTGCCGTTCTTGTCCGTGAGCTTCGCCTTGAAGGAGACCGACTTGGCCTTCTTCGGGTGGTTCAGCGTGAGGCTCCGCTCGCCCTTCTTCGTGGTCACCGGGGCCTTGGACCACTTCTTGCCGCCGTCGTAGGAGACCTGGACGGTGAGGGACTTGAAGTTCCCGGCCGCGGGGCCCTGGAGGGTCAGCGGGACCGTGAACCTGCGGCCGGCGGGCGCGCTGCTGGACAGGTCCAGTTTCGGGGCGAAGCGGACCGAGGAGAGCGGCAGCGTCCTGTACACGTCACCCGTGGTCTTCTTCGAGGTGAAGGTCCAGGCCGCGACGAGACGGGTGGTGACACCGGCGACCTTCGTGGAGCGGGTCGCGTCCGTGCTGATCCGGTACTTGGCGGACCTGGACGGCAGACCGCTGATGTCCTGGCAGAGCGGCCCCGCCGCGTCCATGAGCTTCTTGCCGTCGACGGTGACGACGGCGCGCTGCCCGGTGGTCGCCGACTCGACGAAGTTCCCGGGGCCGTCCGCGAACTCCCCTATGCAGACGCTGAGTTCATTGCCCCAGCGACGGGCGGTGTTGTACTGGTCGATCTTCGGGCTGAACACACCGACGTTGTACGTCTGCGTGTACGTCTTCCCGGCCCGGTAGGTCCTGGGACCGGGGTCCGCCACGAAGACGTCGAGCTCGCCGTCGCCTTGGGGCCCGTACTGTGCGGCGCTGAAGCTCCACTTGACCCCCTTGGCCGCGTTGACGTAGGTCTTCGCGGTGGCCGGCAGGGTGAACGGCTTGCTGACCGACTCGTACCCGGCCCCCGAGGCCGTCTCCCAGGTCGGGCTGATCGCGCCCTTGCTGTTCTTGACTGAGGCGCCGATCCCCAGTTTCACCAGGGCGAGTTCACTCGTGGCGACCTTGCGGGTCAGCCCGGTGTACAGCGAACCGCCGCGGTCGTAGAGCAGGTTGTACGTCGTACTGCCCTTCTGCCACATACCGGCGACCTGCGAGCTGAGCTCCTTCGCCGGCAGCGTGGCGCCCACATGACCGGTACGGAACCCCTTGAAGGAGTCCGACTGCCAGACCGAGTTGTGGAAGAAGGAACCGATCTCCAGGGAGTACTTCACGAACGTCTGCACACTCTTGGCGGACCCCGGCACGGTGATGTCCACCGGCTTGGCCTTGCGGGCGTCGAAGGTCACCGTGGTGTTCTTGGTGACGGTGAGCTTCGGCTGCACCATCAGCGCGAGGTCCGGGTCGGTGACTGCCCCCTTGGGGGTCCGGACCAGCGTCTCCAGGAGGTAAGTGCCCTTCGGCACACGGGTCTTGACGACCCCGTCGCCGTCGGAGTCGTACGGGTCCAGCTGGAGGTCGACGTTCTGGCCGAGGACCAGCGTCCCCGACTGCGAGGGCCTGCCCTCGGTGTCGGTGTACTTGAGGGTGAGGTCGTACGCCTCCGACTCGCGCCGCACGGCGAAGGAGGTACGGACCCGCTGGCCGCCCTCGGTCGCGCGGGCGACGAGTACCCCGGCGAACACGCCGTCCTGGCTGCCGATCCGGGTGTGCGCCGTGAGGTCGACGCCCGCGGTGCCGCCCGCCGGGACGGTGATCCGGTCGGTGCCGACGGTGAAGAAACCGGCCGGTGCGGGCTTGCCCTTGGGCCCGGTCGTCTCCGTCGACAGGTCGAGGGTGACGGGCTGCGTGCCGTCGTTGCGGTAGGTGATCCGTCGGGTCGTCGGCTTGTCGTCGGCGTGCGGCCACAGCTGCGTGCCGAGGTTCACCGAAGCCTGCTCGCCGATCACGGTCTGGGTGAGCGCCCGGGCCAGGTCGGTCCGCCCGGTGCCCTGCTGGAACGGCGACAGACGGGCGCCGGGCTCGGTGGAGGAGGTCAACGCCTGCTTGATCCGCTCCGCGGTCCAGTCCGGGTGCCGCTGCGCGATGATCGCCGCCGCGCCAGCCACGTGCGGGGTCGCCATCGACGTACCGGACATCGACACATAGCCGGGGATGGCCGGGTCGCCTTCGACACCCTTGGCGGCCTTCGCCGCGACGATGCCGACGCCCGGAGCGGTGATGTCCGGCTTCAGCGAGCCGTCGGCCGTGGGGCCGACGCTGGAGAACTCCGCGATGCCGTCCTTGCGGTCGACCGCGCCGACGGTGAGCGCGGTGGCCGCGCTGCCGGGGGAGCCGATGGTCGTCGCCTCCGGGCCCTCGTTGCCGGCCGCGACGACGAAGAGGATGCCGCTCTCGGCGGATATACGGTCGACGGCGGCCTCCATCGGGTCGTTCGCCACCGAGTCCTCGCCGCCGAGGGAGAGGTTGGCGATCCTGGCGCCCTGGTCGGCGGCCCACTGCATGCCCGCGATGATGCCGGAGTCCGAGCCGAACCCTTCGTCGCTGAGCACCTTGGCGTCCAGGATCCGCGCACCGGGCGCGACCCCCTTGTGCGTGCCGCCGGACCTGGCCCCCGATCCCGCCACGGTCGACGCGACATGCGTGCCGTGGCCGACGCGGTCGACGGTGTTGCCCGAACCCGAGAAGTCCTTCTGGGCGATCTCGACGCCCTTGAGGTCGGGATGCGTCTCGTCCACACCGGTGTCCAGTACGGCGACCTTCACATCCGTACCGTCGTACCCGGCCCGCCAGGCCGTCGGGGCGCCGATCTGCGCCGTGCTCTTGTCGAGGGTGGCCTTGCGGCGGCCGTCCAGCCATACGTGGGCGATACCCGGAGCCGTCGTCAGTGCCTGCCCGCCGCGGCGGTCGGCCGTGGTGAGCGCGTCCCAGACCTCGGCCGCACCGCTCTTGGGCGCGGTCAGCGCCTCACCTCCGACGGCGGGCAGACTCCGGCCCACGCGGACACCCGCTTCCGCGATCGCCGCCTTCGCGGTGGCCCGCTTCTTCGTGTACGAGACGATCAGCGGCACCGTCGCCCGGTGCGCGTCGTCGTACTCGGCCCTGAGCAGCCCCGTCACATTGAACAGCCGACGGTCCACCGTGCCCTGCCCGACCAGGGGGAGCGCGTCGGCCGGCAGAACGTAGGTCTCGTCGCCCGTCCGCTGGATGGACATCGGGATGCCCTCGCGGCCCTCGCCGGGCTGGACGCGGGTCACCCGGCCCTCGGCGTCGACGTGCACCCGGTCGCCGGATATCAAGGTGACGACGGACCCGGCACGCCCCCCGCGCGCCGCCGTCGTCCCTGCCTCTCCTGCCGCTCCTGCCTCTTCGGGGGACGCGGCCCCCGAGGTGCCACCCGCCACCGTGAGACATGTCGTGACCAGTGCGGCGACCATGGCCGCACCCATACTTCTTCTGTACCGCAGCACAGCTCTCCCACCCCTGGAAACATCGACGAATTGCTGCTGGAAGACGGTCTCGGAGTGTCAGGCGTTGCCCAAGTTGACGCTTTTCGTGGGCCGTTCGACGACCCAGCGGTACGCGGCACCGAGCACGAAGGCCTGGATCACGGCACCGAGGACGATCCCGAGGAAGGGCAGCCCGCCGGGCAGCGCGACGAACAGGAGCGAGGTCGGCGCGGTGACGAGGAAGAGCCAGACCCCCGCGAAACTGGCGTCCGCGTGCTCGACGAACAGCGTGTCCACCCCGACCCAGACGCCCACGGCGACCACGAGGGCCAGATAGCCCAGGGCGGCGGGGTTCAACAGGTGGCGGCGTAGGGTCCGTGACAGGGAACGAGACGAGGCGGTCATTACTGAACTCCATAGGGACGAGGGGATGTTGACCGGTTCGGTGGTGCTGCTGTGCTGCGGTCAACGATCTCGTCCCGGAGCGACCGGGCGCCTGAGTATCCCTACCTAGGTCCGCCTCCGTGCTCGTACGTGACTTACTTGCCTGTCCGCCTCACGCCCCCCACGAAGCACGACCAGGCGGCGGCCTCGAACACGAGCACACCACCGGCCGGGTTCTTGCTGTCGCGGACGGGGACGAGGCCGGGGAGGTCATCGGACACTTCGACGCACTCGGCGCTGTTGCCCCCGCTGTAGCTGCTCTTACGCCAAGTCGCGGTCCTCGGATCGGGTCAAGCATCCCCACGTACGCCCCGCTGATGAACATCGCCGCCCCCAGATCCTCCTGGGACATCCCGGCGCTCTCCCGCCGGTGGCGGAGCTCCGCGCCGTACAGCGCCCGCGTGGACTGGGACGGGTCGAGGGTCTTCGGCTTGGACATGGGCAACTCCCTCTCGAACAGCCGGTCTTGTTGAACGGCGCCCATTTGAGGGTAGATGCGGACGGTGGTCGTCCGCGTGCTAACCGTGACGATCGCGTCCGGCATCCCGGATTGTTGCTAAATTGGACTAGACCTATTGTCGTCACGTGTAGCCCGACGGAAGGGGCCCCATGACCACGCGCGCGCTTCTGGAGGTGATCGCCCTCGACGCCGAGGACGCCGTCGCCGCCCAGACCGGAGGTGCCGACCGGCTGGAGCTGGTGGCGGACATGGCGGCGGACGGGCTCACGCCGGCGGTCGCGACGTTCGTGGAGGTGCAGGCGGCCGTCGACATCCCGGTACGGGTGATGCTGCGGCTCGCGGACGGGTTCGCGGCGGGTGGTGTGGACGCGTTGGTGCGGGTCGCGTGCGACATGCGGTCGGCCGGGGCGGAGGAGTTCGTGCTGGGGTTCCTGGGGGAGGACGGCGGGCCGGATCTGGACGCCGTGGAGCGGGTGGTGGCCGAGCTGGACGGGCGGTCGTGGACGTTCCACCGGGCGATCGACCGCGCCGCCGACCGGGACGCTTTGCGCAAGCAGGTGGCGGACCTGCCGGGGCTGGACACGTACCTCACGGCGGGTTCGGCGGCCGGGGTGGACGACGGCCTGCCCGTGCTGCTGGCGGAGGCGGCTCGCCGAGGCGACCCCGGCTACACGCAACGCCTCATGATCGGCGGCGGCCTCCGCCTCGACCACCTCCCCCGCCTGCGCGCCGCCCGAATCGACGCCTTCCACATCGGCAGCGCGGCCCGCCCGGACGGCTGGACCGCCCCGGTCGCGGCCGAGGCCGTACGGGAGTGGCGTACGACCCTGGACACGCGCGTCGGCCGCGCGACTGCTTCGCGCTGAGCGTGGGGGCGCGTTGTCGGCCGCGGGCCCGGTGGGGCTTCTCGCGCAGTTCCCCGCGCCCCTAAAAGCCCAGGCCCTGCGGGCCTGAAAGACCACGGCCCTGCGGGAGTGAAAGGCGACAGGCCCGCGGGCCTGAAAGACCATGGGCCTGCGGGCCTGAAAGGCGACGGCCCTGCGGGAGTGAAAGGCGACGGGGGGCGGGAGGAAGGCGACGGGGGGGAGGGGGGAAGCGCGGGGCGCAGGCCCTGCTTTTCAGGGGCGCGGGGAACTGCGCGAGAAGCCCCACCGGGCCCGCACGCGACAGCGCACCCGGCCCGCCCGCGCACCCCCCGCCGAGCCGCCCGCAGGGCCTACGCGTTCGGGTTGAACGAGATGCCCGACGGCATCGCCGCCGTGAGGTTGGACGCGAAACTGCCGTCCTTGAGGCCGAAGTTGGCGCTGCCGAAGTTGTACGCGACGAGGGTGTCGCGAATGGCGGTCGACGGGTAGCCGTTCCAGCCGACGAGCGGTGGGTACTGCCAGGTGCCCTCGTGGTTCTCCGGCGGCTCGTCGTTCGAGTTGGCGAGGCGGAAGGCGTGCGTGCGGACGCCGTCCTTGTGGTAGACGATCTTGGGGTGCGTGCCGGACCAGAGGACCGAGGACGCGGCGTACACGGAGTAGCCACCGTGGGCGGAGGTCGAGACGTACTGGGCCGTGCCGTTCTGCACCCAGACCACGACGTGCTCCCAGTCGTGCCGGTGCCCGCCGATGCTGCTGCCCGCGACCGCCTGGTCCTTCTCGAAGTAGAGGTCGTACATGATCGCGCACCAGCCGTTGTTGCACTTGTAGCGCGAGTAGCCGTTGGTGTTGTCCAGGTCGGACTGGTCGTGGCACTCGCCGCTGAGCGAACCGGTCGGGTTGAGCCCGCCGTTCACCGTGCCCGTCGGGCCGATCGCGGGGGTGGGGTAACAGCCGTCCGTGTCGTAGTCGTAGGCGGGCTGCCAGGTCGTCTCCAGGGTCTCCGCGTTGGCGGGCAGCGCGGCGGGCGGAGCCGCGTACGCGCTGCCGGCGACGCCGACGACCAGCGCGACGGTGGCGCCGAGGGTGACTGCGGATCTGCGGAAACGACGCGAAGTACGCGTGCGCGAACTTGACTTCACTGCGACCTCCTGATGGACCGCGGCGCGGGGGTACGGCCGGGAGCCGGGGTGGGGGTATGCCGACGCGGGGGATGGCATGCGCAGGTCAGATTCGCCTTACTCGTGGGTAGTGCACAAGTGTCGGGAGGTGTCGGAGTGATGAAGAATCAATCAATGTGAAGACCCTGTGAGTTGGGCCCCGCGCGACGGGGTCTCCAGGCAGCGTCGCGACTCGGCGTCACATCACAGGTCGATATCCGCCACGTAGTTGTTGTGTGCGAAGTCGCCGCCCGGACCGCCTCGGAGATCATTCCGCGCCCGCCCGCGTGCATAGTTGTCTCCGCCCCAGCTAAGCGGGGGCATGACAAGTTTCAGCCATACGGGGGACGGGCTCCATGCCATTCATACGCCGCCGCGGCCTCACGGCCGCAGCCGCCGTGATCGCCGCGATCATGGTCACCACCACTGCCTGCGGCAAGACCGAGGAGAGCGGGGCGAAGGCCTCGGACTCGACGACCGCCCAGGCGGGCGCGGGCGACGCCGTCGACACCGGCGAGAACGAGAGCGGCGGTGACACGACCGTCGGCGGCTTCAAGCTCCCCGAGGGCGTGCCCACCGACCTCACCGGTGACGCGTTGCGGAAGTGGAAGGACGGTGGCTGGCAGGACTTCGGCGGCGACTGGGCCTCCAAGGCGGAGGACTTCGCCAATCCCTACATCGAGGACTTCTGGACGCCGGAGCGCGTCGCCGAGGCCGAGGAGAACCTGCCGGAGCTGCCGGCGGTCGCCGAGGCGGGCAACACGGCCAAGGGGTCGAGCAAGACCACCCAGGCCTGGATGCCCGACGGCAAGGTCAAGAAGCAGCAGGCCACCAAGGTCAAGGCGACCTACCACAAGAACGCCGCCCCGGTCGGCAAGCTCTTCTTCACCACGCCCCAGGGGTCGAGCGTCTGCTCCGCCGCGGTCGTGAAGGACCCGGCGCACCCGGGAAGGTCCAACCTCGTGTGGACCGCCGGGCACTGTGTGCACGCGGGCAAGGGCGGCGGCTGGTACCGCAACATCGCCTTCGTCCCGTCCTTCAACAACACGGGCAAGCTGAACATCGCCCAGGCGTCCAAGAACTACCGCGCGGGCAACGTCTCCCCGTACGGCCTCGCCTGGGCCGACTGGGCCACCACCTCCGGCACCTGGATCAAGGGCGGCGCCGCCAGTGAGGGCACCGTGGCCGCCGCGTACGACTACGCCGTCCTCCACATGAAGCCGGAGAAGGGCTCCAAGTCCCTGGAGGAGCGCCTCGGTTCGGCCCTGCCGGTGTGGTTCAACGCCCCCGCCGCCAACAAGGTCAAGAACATGAAGGTCCGCGGCTACCCGGCCGAGGCCCCGTACGACGGCTCGAAGATGTACCACTGCCAGGGCGCCACCAAGCGCTTCGTCCTCGGCCACAGCTACCCGAGCGACTACCCGGCCCAGTACATGGTCGGCTGCACCATGAACGGCGGCGCCTCCGGCGGCCCCTGGTTCACGACCTACAAGGGCCGCACCTACCTGGTCTCCAACAACTCCCTGAGCGACCGCTCCACGTTCATCACCGGGCCGCGGCTCGGCAAGAACGCCAAGCAGGTGTACTTGGCGACGAGCAACAAGTTCAAGTAGGGCGCGGCTGTCAAACGTTTGATCGGCCCTTGTCGAACGTTTGTCAGAACTCGGCCCCCGGTGACCTCGGTGACGCTGTTGGTTAATTCGGGGGCTCGCGTGACGTCGGCCTTCAAGACCCGGTTGTGGTCTAGAAGGCCGACGTTGTTGTGTGGGGTGGATGTCGATGTCGATGCAGCCGATGGAGTCCGGGGAGATTCCGGCGGAGACAGTGCGGGTGGCGCGGGCCGCGTTCCCGAAGGGGAGTCTCGCGATCCGGGTCCGGGACGAGCTGGGGCCGCTGTTTCGCGACGAGGAGTTCGCGGACCTGTTCCCAGCGCGGGGGAAACCTGCCTGGTCACCGGGCCGGTTAGGACTGGTGCTGGTCCTGCAGTTCGTGGAGGGGCTCACCGACCGGCAGGCGGCGGAGGCGGTCCGGGCGAGGATCGACTTCAAGTACGCGCTGGGACTGGACCTGGATGATCCGGGCTTCGATTTCTCGGTGCTCTCAGAGTTCCGGGACCGCTTGGTGGAGGCGGAGGCCGGTCGTCGGGTGCTGGACGGAATCCTGGCCGCAGCCAGGGAAAAGGGGCTGCTGAAGACCGCCGGCCGGGCCCGGACAGACTCCACTCATGTGCAGTCCGCGGCCCGCCAGCTGTGCTGGCTGGAGCTGGTCGCCGAGACCCTGCGATCAGCGCTCAACGAGATTGCCCAGGCCGCCCCCGACTGGCTGCGAGCCGTGGCGGAGCCGGACTGGTTCCGCCACTACGCAACGAGGGCCGAGGACTCACGTTTCCCCAAGTCCCGCGCCAAGCGGGACGAGGTGGGCCTGCGGATCGGGATGGACGGGACGCGACTGCTCGAAGCCGTCTTCTCACCCGGGGCACCCGTAGAACTGCGGACACTCGAACAGGTGCAGACCCTGCGCCAGGTCTGGGTCCAGCACTTCCACCAGGTGGAGGGCAAGGTGAGGCGGCGGGACCCAAAAGACCGGCCGCCGGGCGCGATGCGCCTGGTCACCCCCTATGACACCGAAGCACGCGGCAGCGTCAAACGCGACACCCTGTGGGACGGATACAAAGTCCACCTCACCGAGACCTGCGAGCCGGACGCCCCGAACCTGATCACGAACGTGTCCACCACCGTGGCGACCGTCCCCGACATCTCGATGACCGAGACCGTGCATGCCCGGCTCGCCCAGGACGGGCGCCTGCCCGGCGAGCACCTGGTCGACGCCGGATACGTCGACGCGCATCTGCTCGTGCAGACCCGCCGCGAGTACGGCGTCACACTCACCGGGCCGGTCGCCGGCGTCGTCAGCCACCAGATGGCCGCCGACAACGGGTTCACCGGCGACGACTTCACCATCAACTGGGACAACCAGCAGGTCACTTGTCCCGGCGGCAAGACCACCACCCGCTGGAACCCCGACCACTCACCCGAAGGCACCCCCGTCATCCGGGTCCGCTTCAACAGCGGGCAGTGCCGCCCCTGCCCGGTCCGCGAGCAGTGCACCACCTCCAGCCTCGGCCGCCGTCTGACCCTGCGGCCCCGCGAAGAACACGAAGCCCTCCGCCAGGCCCGAGCCGACCAGGACACCGACACCTGGAAGGAGCGCTACAGAACCCGCGCCGGCGTCGAGGGCACCATCTCCCAGGGTGTCCAGCGCTGCGGCCTGCGCAGATCCCGCTACCGCGGCCTCGCGAAGACCAGCCTCCAGCACCAGCTCACCGGCGCCGCCATCAACCTCGCCCGCATCGACGCCCACCTCACCGACACACCCCGAGCCCGCACCCGAACCAGCCACTTCGCAGCACTTCGCCCCGCCGAGCTCATGCTCAACGGGGCGAAGCAGGACCAGCCCCCGAATTAACCAACAGCGTCATCATGTGTGCGGGGGCTCGCCCTCGTTCGGGCGGCGGAGTTACCTTCGAGATGCGTGCGGGTGCGCGCCGAGGCGCGTGCGCCGCCCGTGAGTACTCCCTTCAAGCGCCCACTGAGTACTCCCTCTCATACGCCCACTTCGCACCCTGGGGGCCGTGATGGTCGAGGAGCTGGTGACGGCAGGGGTGGCCCTCGCGTCCGTCGGCACGGTGTACGTGATGTCGGCGGCGCGGGTCGTGAAGCAGTACGAGCGGGGGGTGGTCTTCCGGCTCGGTCGGCTGAGGCCGACGGTGCGCGAGCCCGGCTTCACGATGATCGTGCCGTTCGTCGACCGGCTCCAGAAGGTCAACATGCAGATCGTGACGATGCCGGTGCCCGCTCAGGAGGGCATCACCCGGGACAACGTCACGGTCCGGGTGGACGCCGTCGTCTACTTCAAGGTGACCTCGGCGGCGGACGCGATCGTGCGGGTGGAGGACTACCGGTTCGCCGTCTCGCAAATGGCGCAGACCTCGCTCAGGTCCATCATCGGCAAGAGCGAGCTGGACGATCTGCTCGCCAACCGGGAGAAGCTCAACGAGGGGCTGGAGCTGATGATCGACAGCCCGGCGGTGGAGTGGGGCGTCACCATTGACCGGGTCGAGATCAAGGACGTGTCGCTGCCCGAGACCATGAAGCGGTCCATGGCCCGGCAGGCCGAGGCGGACCGGGAGCGCCGGGCCCGGGTCATCAACGCCGACGCCGAGCTGCAGGCCTCCAAGAAGCTCGCGGAAGCCGCCCAGCAGATGTCCGAGCAGCCCGCCGCGCTCCAACTGCGGCTGCTGCAGACGGTGGTGGCGGTGGCGGCCGAGAAGAACTCCACGCTCGTCCTGCCGTTCCCGGTGGAGCTGTTGCGGTTCCTGGAGCGGGCTCAGCAGGGGGCGCCGCCGGCCCCCGGGGCACTGCAACCGCCGCATGGTGCGCCGCAGCCGCAGCCGCAGCCGCAGCCGCAGGAGATCGCCGAGTCGGCCCCGCGGCAGGTTCCCGAGCGGGAGTCGTAGCCGTCGGCCGTGGCGCCACCGTAGCCGCCCGTCGTGCCCCGGAAACCGGTGCGGAAGCAACTCGCGTCCCACAAGCCCCGTTTGAATCCGGACCCTCATAGGTCGAGTTTCAGACAGGACTAGACCTCACCCGTTGCGTAGAGGGTTGTTGCTTCCTGTGTTTGCAGTGCGAATTCTCGTGGGGCGTTACCGGACGGTAATGACATAGGGGGCGTGCGCCCTCGTTGTGTGCTCGGCCTGAAGTCGACCTTGTGTGCCCCCTGCGCGCCTAGGAATAGTTGGCGCCGCACAGTTGGCATGGACGCGGCGTTTTTTTGTCGTCTGTCGCCTCCTTGCCCGTACGCCTTCCGGTCGGGAGGGGCCCCCACGCCCCTCCCGGCCAACCCCCCACAGGAGGACGCGAGTTGAAGCACCGACGCATACCCAGGCGCCGTGCCGTCGTGACGGGTGCGGGCATCGCCGCACTGGTCGCCGCGGGAGTGACCTTCCAGACTGCGAACGCGAGCGAGACCGCGCCGACCCCCGTGCCGAAAGCGCTCTCCATCACGGCGGCCGGAAAGCTCGCCTCGACCCTCGGCGCCGACCTCGGCACCGATGCGGCGGGAACGTACTACGACGCGAAGAGCAAGCTCCTCGTCGTGAACGTGCTCGACGAGGCCGCCGCCGAGACCGTCGAGGCGGCCGGCGCCAAGGCCCGCATCGTCGAGAACTCCCTCGCCGAGCTGAAGAGCGCCCGTACGACCCTCAAGGCGGACGCCGCCATCCCCGGCACCGCCTGGGTCACCGACCCGACCACCAACAAGGTCGTCGTCACCGCGGACCGCACCGTCTCCAAGGCCGAGCTGGCGAGACTCACGGAGGTCGTGGACGGCCTCGGCGCCAAGGCCGAACTCAAGCGCACCAAGGGTGAGTACAAGCCCTTCGTCGCGGGCGGCGACGCCATCACCGGCGGCAGCGGCCGTTGCTCCCTCGGCTTCAACGTGGTCAAGGGCGGCGAGCCGTTCTTCCTGACGGCCGGTCACTGCACCGAGGGCATCTCCACATGGTCGGCCGACGGCCAGGTCATCGGCGAGAACGAGGACTCCAGTTTCCCGGGCGACGACTACGGCCTGGTCAAGTACACCGCGGACGTCGACCACCCCAGCGAGGTCAACCTCTACAACGGCTCCACCCAGGCCATCTCCGGGGCCGCCGAGGCGACCGTCGGTATGAAGGTCACCCGCAGTGGCTCGACCACCCAGGTCCACAGCGGCACGGTCACCGGCCTCGACGCCACCGTGAACTACGGCAACGGCGACATCGTCAACGGCCTCGTCCAGACCGACGTCTGCGCCGAGCCCGGCGACAGCGGCGGCTCGCTCTTCTCGGGCGACAAGGCCATCGGCCTCACCTCCGGCGGCAGCGGCGACTGCACCTCGGGCGGCGAGACCTTCTTCCAGCCCGTCACCGAGGCACTGTCGGCGACCGGTACACAGATCGGCTGATCAGCTGATCGGCTGAGGTTCGAAGTACCGGAAGGCCGAAGCACCGGAAGGCCGGAGCTCATGCACCGGAAGGCCGGAGCTCACGCTTCGGAAGGCCGAGGCTCACGCTTCGGAAGGCCGGAGCTCATGCTTCGGAAGGCCGAGGCTCACGCTCCGAAGACCGGCGCTCCGGCTTCTTCTTCAGGGCCGCCATCACCAAGGTGATGGC
>NZ_JBHVDX010000123.1:0-29539 GCF_042802555.1 Streptomyces sp. NPDC057474
CCGCAAACCACCAGCCCCGTCACCGCCCAAGCCACGATCCGAAACGGAACACGACTCAAGTGGCGACGGGAGAACTCAAAACCGGCTCACTAGGAACTCGGGGGTGCGCTGGTCGGGCGGCTGAGGGTCGTACGTGGTTGCTCGCGCGGTTCCCCGCGCCCCTGAAGAGCAGGGGCTGCGCACCTTGCTTTTCGGCCCGCAGGGGCCGTGTCCTTGAGGGGCGGGGAACTGCGCGACCAGCCCCCACGCAGCCGCACCGGCCCACTCGCCCCTGGCACCCCCGTGGCACTCTGGACGTATGCCTGAATTGCCCGAAGTCGAAGCGCTCCGGGACTTCCTGGTCGGGAGCCTTGTCGGTCACGAGGTCGTTCGCGTGCTGCCCGTGGCGATCAGTGTGCTGAAGACGTACGACCCGCCGGTCACCGCGTTCGAGGGGCGGGAGGTCACGGGCGTACGGCGGTACGGGAAGTTTCTCGACATCGAGGCGGACGGTGGTGAGCTGCACCTCGTGACCCATCTGGCCCGGGCCGGGTGGCTGCACTGGAAGGACCGGCTGCCGGACGGTCCGCCGCGGCCGGGCGGCAAGAGTCCGCTGGCGCTGCGGGTCGCCCTGGAGACGGGCGAGGGCTTCGACCTCACCGAGGCCGGGACGCAGAAGCGGCTGGCGGTGTACGTCGTACGGGACCCGGCGGAGGTTCCGGGCGTCGCCCGGCTCGGCCCGGACCCCCTCGCCGACGAGTTCGACGTGACCCGGTTCGCCGGGCTGCTCGCGGGTGAACGGCGGCAGATCAAGGGCGCGCTGCGGGACCAGAGCCTGATCGCGGGGATCGGGAACGCGTACAGCGACGAGATCCTGCACGCCGCGAAGATGTCGCCCTTCAAGCTGGCCTCGTCGCTGAAGCCGGAGGAGACCCGGCATCTCCACGAGGCGCTGCGTTCCACGCTCACCGAGGCCGTGGAGCGCTCCCGGGGACTGGCGGCCGGACGGCTGAAGGCGGAGAAGAAGAGCGGGCTCAGAGTCCACGGTCGGACCGGAGAGCCCTGCCCGGTGTGCGGTGACACCGTCCGAGAGGTCTCCTACAGCGACTCCTCGCTGCAGTACTGCCCGACCTGTCAGACGGGTGGCAAAACCCTCGCCGACCGACGGCTGTCACGGTTGCTCAAGTAGCGCGACCGTGGGGCCGGGGACACTCGGAGCGGCCCGAAACCGGGGCCGACCATGATCCGCAACCATTGAAGGTACGGACCAATATGGAGACTTCGGTGGCGGATTCGGCGGACCGATTCAGCGCCAGGCCGGGGCCTTGAGGGTCACCAGAAGCTCGCCCTCCTGGCTGCGCACCTCGAAGTGGCTGATGTCCTCGCGCTGCATGGCGGTGCCGCCCATCATCTCGGAGGCCTTGTCGGCGCCCTCGGGAGACTTCCAGTTGGCGGCGGTCTCCTCGGAGCCGTCCTTGCCGATCGCGACGAGCCGGCAGGCGTGGGCGCCGCCCGCCTCCTTGACCTTCAGCTCGATGTCGCTGCCCCAGATCCGGTCCTGGGCCTTGACCTCGGCCCACACGCCCGTCTTGGCGTCGGTGGCGGCGACGGTGTCCGGTGCCTCGCCCGGACCTGCGAGAACGGCCACGGCGGGGCCGCCCACGGCGATGACCACGGAGGCCGCCAGCGCGAACAGCCAGCGCCTGCGCTTCGCCCGGTGCCGGGCGGCCACCTCGTCGAGCAGCCGTCCCAGCATCCGGGGGCCGGGCGCCGCGAAGGGGTGCACCGCACGCGGTGTCGCGTTGCGGTACAGCATCAGCTGCCGGGCCGCCGGACGGAACTCGGTGACCTGTACCGCGCACTGCGGGCAGCCGCGGACATGGTCCTCGAAGTGGAACGAATCCACCTCGTCCAGCACGCCCAGCGCGTACGCGCCGACGTCGTGATGACGATCCTGGGACCACATGGCAATTCCTCGGGCCGGTGTGCGGTGGGGGTTGCTTCCTGCCCCCACCGGTACGGACCAGACCGGCGAATCACTCAAGCCCCACGACCAATGCCAACCAAAAGATTCGGAGCACTCCGCCGCGTGGATTGGTCCAGGACCGAAAAAGATGGTTCACCTAGGCCGGAACAGCCGGATGGCCGCCACCTGAACACGGGGTCGCCGGAGCTAGAAGAGATGGATCGCCAAGTGCCCCAGCGGCAGACCGAGCCGCCAGGCCGGCGTCCAGACCTTTGGACCGTCGTCCTCCCCCAGGACCGCGCCGCCGCCCGGCACCGCGTCCAGGTCGGGTGCGAGCAGCTCCGTCTCCTCCAGCCAGCGCCACGCCGCGGCCGCCAGCTCCAGGTCCGGTGACGGGCCGCCGGACTCCAGCGCCTCGGCGCTGAAGTCGGCCATGCGCTCGCACACCCAGTCCTGCCACGGCTGGTCGTACGCCGTCAGCGACAACCAGGTCTCCAGCTGGGTCACGACCCGGATGCCGGAGAGCTCACCACCCGCGTCCGAGAGGAAGATGGTCAGTGCCAGGGCGTCCCGCCCCGCACGGAACTCGAAGGATGTCGGCGGCATCAGGTCGCCCGTCCGCAGCAACTCCTCGGCGATGTACTCGGCATAGAACCACGCCATAGGGACGGCCAGTTCGCCGCCGCCGGCGCCGTCCGTGCTCTCTTGCCCTCTGTGCAGCATCCCTTCCTGCCTTCCTCCGGTGCGTGCGCGTCGCCCGACCCCGGGCCTGGAGACCAGGCCCCGGGCCCCCATCCGGAACACGGATAGAAGACAGCTGATTGCTCAACCGGGGTCCTCGGCAAGGCGCTTTACGGAGGTTTGACTCGGCCATGGGTTTCACCGCAGGTCGGCCGCATATCCCGGAAGCACCCGGCGCAGGGCGCGCAGCGCGTAGTACGCGCGAGACTTCACCGTACCGGGCGGGATTCCGAGGGTTTCGGCGGCTTCCGCCACACTCGCCCCCTGGAAGTACACCTGCACCAGTACTTCGCGGTGCTCGGGAGTGAGTGTCTTCACAGCTTCCCGCACATCGAGGGTCGCCACCGACCGTTCGGCGTGATCCGCCATCACGCGCGCGTTCTCCAGCACCGCGTCCCCCACCTCGGCGGGGCGCGCCTGCCGGGCCCGCCGCGCGTCTATGGCGAGCCGCCGCCCGACGGTGAGCAGCCAGGGGCGTACGGAGTCGAAGTCGTCGGCGCGCAGCGCCTCGGGGTGTTGCCAGGCGCGCACGAAGGTCTCCTGCACCAGGTCCTCGGCGCGATGGCGGTCCCCGTCGGAGAGCCGCAGCAGCAGGGCGAAGAGGGGGCGGCCGTGTTCGCGCTGGAGCTCGGCCAGCTCGTGTTCGGCGGTCGTCCCGTTGGTGATCGTGGTTCCGGCCGTCATGGCCGTATGGGAACGCGGGGCGTGTCGCGGGGACAGGGGCCGGTCATGGGTGTGCGGCGGGCGGTCGAACCTGTCGGCGAACGGTGCGACGAACGGTCTGCCGGTGTGTCGGGGCCCGGCCGGGCGACCCGCGCATCCGTGCGCCGGTATGCCTACTTGACTGTTGTGTATGCCTGTATGTGGATTCGTACCGACTCGTAATTAAATACGACCACAATGGGGTGCTCATCGATGACCGCATACCGGCGACCCACCGTCGCGGCTCTCGCCGTCCTCCTCCTCGCGATCGCCTGTCAGTACCAGGGCTCGCCCCCTCGCCCCGGCCCATCGGCCCCGGTCGGCGGCGGCTTCACCCTCGTGGCCTCCGGCGATGTCCTCCCGCACATGTCGATCATCGAGAAGGCGTCCACGGACGCAGGCGGCAACGGCTACGACTTCAGGCCGATGCTCGCGGGTGTGAAACCCGTGGTCTCCGAGGCCGACCTGGCGATCTGTCACATGGAGACGGTCTACGGGACGGACGGGAACTACAGCGGTTACCCCGCGTTCAAGTCACCGCCGCAGGTGGCGGAGGGGCTCGCGGCCACCGGTTACGACGTCTGCTCCACGGCCTCGAACCACACGCTGGACGACGGCGCGGCCGGTATCCATCGCACGCTGGACGCGCTCGATCGCGCCGGCGTGCGGCACGCGGGATCGGCGCGTACGGCGGAGGAGGCGCAGAGTCCGACGTTGATGCGCGCGGGGGGCGCTCAGGTGGCGCATCTGGCGTACACGTACGGGACGAACGGCATCCCGCTGCCGGCGGGCCGGCCCTGGGCCGTGAATCTGATCGACCGGGAGCGGATTCTGGCGGACGCGCGGGCCGCCCGGCGGGCGGGCGCCCATGTCGTGGTGGTGTCGCTGCACTGGGGGACGGAGTGGCAGGACACGCCGGATGCCCAGCAGTCGAGCCTGGGGCAGGAGCTCACGGAGGCGGCCACCGGCGGGCGGCCCGACATCGATCTGCTCCTCGGCACGCACGCGCACGTCCCGCAGGCGTACGAGAAGGTCAACGGGACCTGGGTCGTGTACGGGATGGGAGACCAGATCGCAGGAAGGATGGTCAACCACTCCGGGACGGTGGATCCGCGCGGCAACCAGGGCACCCTGGCCCGTTTCACCTTCGCACCGCCCGCGCGCGAGGGCGACCGCTGGGCGGTGTCGAAGGCCGAGTTCGTGCCGCAGTGGTTCGACCTCGGCCCGGGACGGGTCGTCAATCTCAACTCCGCGATCGCGTCCGGGGCGGGGGCGGAGGCCACCGCCGTACGCGACCGTATCCGGGACGTCGTCCTCAGCCGGGGTGCGGCGCAGGACGGGTTGGTCATGGGGCGGTAGACGCCGTGCGGGCCTCTCCGGGCCCGCCCTCGACTCGCACGGCAGCAGGAGACCTACGGCACCACCGTCGCCGGCCGGCGGCCCGCCTTCACCAGGCGCAGTGCCACCGAGCCGACGATGCGGTGGCCCGCCTGCCGGGAAACGCCTACCACGACCGCGTCCGCCTTGAGCTGCTGTCGGAGGCTGTTCGAGCGCTCGGGCTCCGGCGCGCGCCGGCGTGCGCCAGGGGCGCGGAAAACTACTCTCATCGGGTGTTTCCGTGCCGCCGCACCGGTGTCGTAGTGGTGCGCCGTCCCCGCCTTGGTCGACTGATGAGTCATGACGAAGGATCAGATGTTCACGCGTCGCCACTTGCTGACGGGCGGCGCAGCCCTGCTGGGCGCGGCCGGTACGGCGGGCACCGCCGCTCTGCTCATCGGCGACGGGGGCTCCGGTACGGCACCGACCCCCGCCGCGGGCCCCGCGGCCCGTCCTGCGCTCGAGCCCTCCTCGTACCGTCTCCAGCCCATCGCCGGATACGGCCCGCCCACCCGGCGCCGCACCCTCGTCCGGGCCGCCGTCCGTCGCGAGCCGTTCCTGCGGGTGGACGGGCGCGGCCGGAGCATGGTGCTGACCTTCGACGACGGCCCCGACCCCCGCTACACCCCGGACATCCTGCGCATCCTCCGCGACCACGACGTCCGGGCGATGTTCTTCGTGTGCGGCGAGATGGCGGTCCAGCACGAGGACCTGTTGCGGGAGATGGCCGACGACGGCCATGTGGTCGGCAACCACACCTGGTCCCATCCGCTGCTCACCACTCTCTCCCGGTCCAGGATCCATTCGGAGATGGCCCGCACCTGCGAGATCATCGAGAAGGCGTACGGCGAACCGCCGCTGTGGTTCCGTGCCCCGTACGGAGCCTGGAACCGGGCCGCGTTCCGGTTCGGCGCCGAACTCGGCATGGAGCCCCTGGCCTGGACCGTGGACACCCTGGACTGGCGGACGCCGGGCGCGCGCACCATCGCCGAGCGGGTGGAGGGCGGGGCGGGCCCCGGTGTCGTCGTGCTCTCCCACGACGCGGGAGGCGACCGCTCGCAGAGCGTGCGGGCGCTGCGCGACTATCTCCCCGGTCTGCTGGACTCCGGTTATCGCATCACCGTGCCCCAGCGGCAATACGCATAGCGGGATTCCCGTGGGCTTTCGCCCGCCCGCCCGGGGAACGCTCAGCGAACCGCGGCCAGGCGGGCGAACACGACGACGTTCCCGTCGTAGCCGTTCTGCTTGGAGAAACCGCCCCCGCAGGTGATGACCCGCAATTCGGGAATTCCGCTGTTCCCGTAGACCCGGTCACCCGGGAAGTTGTTCTTCTCGAAGACCTCGATGCCGTAGATCTCGAACACCGCGGTCTTTCTGTCCGCGCGCCGGATCTCGACCTTTCCGCCCTTCTTCAGCGCCCCGAGTCCGTAGAACACCGCGGGTCCCTGATCGTTGTCGACATGGCCGACGACGACGGCCGTGCCCTGCTCGCCGGGGGAGACCGCGCCGGTGAACCAGCCCGCGAGGTTCGGGTCCCGGGCCGGTGGCGCGTCGACCCAGCCCTGCGCGTCCAGCCCGACGGGCGTGGCCGGCGCGTCGACCCGGATCGAGGGGATCCGCACCCGGTCGACCATGGCGTACGGCAGCGGGTCGGGGACCTTGGTGAAGGTGCCGTGCGGCGTGCTGCGGCTGTCGGCGGCCGCCGCCGAGGCGGGCTGCGGCGGCCCCACGTCGAACTCCCCCGAGCCGTTCCGAATGAGAGCGAGGCCGGTCAGCAGAACAAGCGCTATCACGCCCCACGGAGCGCGCTTCTTCCGCGGCTCCTGCCATTCGGCCTCGGCCGGTCCGGACGAAGACATTCGCCATCCCCTCTCGACCCGGCCGTCGCCGTGTCCGTCGCGCATACGAAAACGCTAAGCGTGCCGCACGCCGACGGCGACGGGGCAGGTGCGAACGGGTGGCGGTGAAGAGCGGTTCTGCGCCATCCGAGTCGCCCGCCCACAGGAATTTTCTGACGGTCCGTGACCTGCGGTGATATCCGATCATGCGGAGATATCCCGGCGTGTCCCCTCACCAGGACGGACCATCGCCGAAATGCGGCCCCGCGCACGGCATCTGAGGGTCTTTCTGGGAGGCGCTTTCTCGCCGATCGACCGGGGACGGGACCCGGGGCGTCTTCCGCGGAGGATCACATGCGTACTTCTCGTGTCCTGGCGGCCTCGGCCGCCGCGGTCGCCCTGGTCGGTGTCGCCGCGCCGACGGCCGCCGCCTGGGACCAACCGAGCTCGGTCACGGCAGCCCCCGATGTCATCGCCCGTGGCGGGCAGCTCGTCCTCACCGTCAGCGGCGGTGACGCGTGCGCGATCGCCGGCAGCACGATCAGCTCGAACGCCTTCCCCACCACCAACCTCACCTCCATGGGCGGCAAGACCGCCACGGCCACGGTGCGGGTCAACTCCGACGCCAGCCCCGGCTCGTACAGCGTCACCACCAACTGCGAGGGCAAGCGCAAGACGTTCACCGGCGTCTTCACCGTCATCGGTGGTGTCCGCGGCGGTCTCGGCGGCAGCAGCTCCACCGGGGCCACGTCGACGGACATCGCGATCGGCGGCGGACTGGTGACGGCCGCGGTCGTCGGCGGTGGTGTGTTCTGGATGCGCCGCCGCTCCGAGAACAAGATCTGAGTCCGAGAGCAGATCCGAGTCCGAGAACAAGATCTGGCCCGCCCCTTCGGAGCACGGATCGTACGCAGCTTCGGAGCACGGATCGTACGCAGCACAGCCCTTCGCCCCGGAACCCGTAACGGTCCGGGGTGAAGGGCTGTCGGCGGTGCCGCGAGGAACGGCGGTCAGGTGCGGCTGCCGTCCTCGGGGCGGCGGCGCGACCAGTGCCAGGCCGCGCCCAGCGAACCCGCGACGAGCGCGGCGCCGAGGCCGATCTCGTGCAGGTCGAAGCCCCCGAGGGTGCCGCCGGCCCCGGCGTGGGAGCCCCGGGTGGGGTGGTGGGTGGGGTGATGGGTCGGGTGGCCGGTGGCGATGGTGAGATCCGTCCGGCCGCTCTCGTTGCCGCACCGGAACGTCACCTCGTACACCGTGCCGGGTCTGGCGTCCCGGTCGACGGTCGCCGTGGCCGAGGACTGGCCCCTGTGGATGGTGACGGTGTCGAAGACGCCCGAGGAGACGGTCGTCCTGTCGTGGCAGCCGTCGACGCGCAGGGTCACCTGACCGCCGGCGGCGATCGTCGAGGGCACGACACCGAAGCCGAACGACGTGATGTCGCCGGCCCGTGCCGCGTGCGCGGCGGGAGCGGTGAGGGAGAGGGCGGTCACGCCCAGCAGAGCGGCCGAAGCGACGCGTATCGCGCGCATGGATGAGCCTCCGGGTCCCCGAGGAGCCTGCTGCGGACCGTTTCCGCCTGCGCCTGAAATGCACCTCGATGACCGAAACGCTAGGAAGGCGCGCCCGATGGCGCGATCGCAGTCGCGCGAATGGGGCAAGCCTGTGCTCCGCACAGGGGACCGGCATGCGTACGGCCGGGGGGCCGGGCGCGGCGCGGCACCCGTCCCCCCGGCCGCAGGACCGGGCTTGAGGACCGTCACCCGCCCGCATTCGGGAACAGGGTCAGGAACGGATCCGCCGTGGCCGAGAGGCCCCGGCTGTAGGGCGCGTCGAAGTCCCAGACGAGGAACAGCAGGAACGCGATGAGGGCGGAGAACAGACCGGCGAGGATCAGCTCGCGAGGCGTCCGCCGGATCTGCAGGGCGAACACCATGCCGACCGTCACGACGGCGCCGATGATCAGGCCGAACCACACCACGCCGGGCATCGTCTCGCCGGTGGAGTCGGCGCGGCTGCCGCGCGCGGCGTCGGCCGTGGCCACCTGGTCGAGCAGCGGCTGATAGGCCTGCGCCTCGAAGTCGTTGCCCGGTTCGTAGTCGGTGACGTCGTGGCGGACGGTCGCGAAGAGTTCGGTGCCGCGCTCGGTCACCTCGCCCTTCTCGGCCATGGCCTTCCACTCGGTGGTCACGACGTGGCCGACGTAGGCGTCGATGTCCGCGCGGATACGGTCGCGCACGTCCTCGGGATACACCCGCACCCGCTCACTGATCTCGTGCAGGGCCTGCGCCTCCGCCTGGACCTGGTCCTGGGCGGCGCTGCGGGCCTCCCAGACACCGGCGATGGCCAGGCCCAGCACGATGGCGTACACCACGCCGATCATCATGGTGATGTACTCGATGACGTCCGGGGTCTCGGACGGGTCCTCGTCCGCGGGTGCGGCGTGATGCCGTACTACGGCCACGATGAGGACGACCAGACAGGCCGCCCCCATCGCGAGGGTGAGAACAAGCCATTCCGACAAGAGGTTCCTCCAGGGGTCAGCGCGGACGCAGGGCGGCGGCGGCGAACACCGCGGGCACGGTGACGAGCAGGGCGAGCGAGACGAGGGACGGACCGGAGCGCTTGGCCGCCGAGTGGGACGGGGCCCGGTACGGCGGATAGCTCACCGGCGTCGGCGAGACCTCGGGGCGGACGCTCGGCGTGGGTTTCGGCTTCGGGGTGGGGGGCGGGCTGGGGGCGGGCCGGGGCGCCTCGGTGACCGGCGGTGGCGGGGGCGGTGGCGGTGGTGGAGGCGGCGGTGGTGCGGGCCTCGGGGGCGGGGTCGGAGTCGGCTTCGGAGTGGGTGGGGGGTCCGGAGTGGGATCCGGGGTGGGCGTGGGCGACGGCGGCTTCGGCCGCGGTGGGGGAGTCGGGGTGGGCGTCGGCTCCGGTGGGCACGACGGCGAGGGGGTCGGTGTGGGCGTGGGGGGCGGCGACGGGGTGGTCTGCGGCACCGGCTCGCAGGAGTCGGTGCCCCCGATCGCCACGGCGACCGCGCCGCCGCTGTCCGCGCCGACGGTGGCGTACGCGCAGGCGTCGGCGACCGCCGTGCCGCTCGGTGCTCCGGTGAGGAGCCAGGTCAATGCGAGCAGGGCCGACAGTCGCAGGGCGAGAGCGGATCGGGTCCGCTGGGGTCCTTGCACGTCGGAGATCATCCGTGCTCGCGCGCCCGCGTACGCGAGAGCACGTACGGATTGCTCCAAAAGAGGGAAAAGCGGGCCCCGAAGGTTTGAGTGCGGGTGCCCGGTGCTGACTCCTCTTTCGATACCTCCGCGGGCGCCGCCGCGAGCCGCGTCACAGACTTCGGAAAGAAATTCGTGCAGCGTTGAACACATCAGCCACTCCCGCCCGTATTCAGGGCCAGTAAGCGGCGCAGTAGAGCGCTGCAACACCCACCGGATACACGGGGAGTTGGAATGAAGACCTCCTGGCGGAGCGCCTCACTCGTAGCGACAGCTGCGGCTGTACTGGTGCTGACGACGGCGTGCGGTCAGGAACAGGGGTCGACGTCCTCGCAGAACGTCGGCGCCGCTTCCACCCCGACGCTCGGTGCCGGAACCATCGCGGGCACCGGGACCGGTACGGCCGGCGCCGGCGCGGCCGGCTCCGGTACGTCGGACCAGGCCCAGTCCACCACGGCGGCCGCCGCGGGCCAGCTGACGGTGTGGAACAGCGACGAGTACGGCAAGGTCCTCACGGACAGCGCCGGACGCACCCTGTACCGATTCGACAAGGACTCTTTCGAGCCGCCGAAGACGACCTGCGAGGGCGAGTGCGCCACCACCTGGCCGCCGGTGCCCGCCTCGGGCGCCACCGCCGCCCAGGGTGTCGACAAGGCGCTGCTCGGCGAGGTCAGCCGTCCCGACGGCACCAAGCAGCTGACGGTCGGCGGCTGGCCCATGTACTACTTCGCCAAGGACACCAAGGCCGGTGACATCAAGGGCCAGGGACTCAAGGGCACCTGGTTCGCCTCGGACCCCAACGGCAAGAAGGCCTCCACCAAGGGCGGTTCCGGCGGCGGTGACGCGGGCGACGCCGGTGGTGAGGCGGTCGAGCAGGCCGGCCTGACCACCCGCAAGGACGCCAAGCTCGGCGAGATCGTCGTCGACAAGAACGGCATGACGGTCTACCGGTTCCTCAAGGACACCCAGTGGCCGATGTCGACCAAGTGCACCGACGCCTGCCTCGACAAGTGGCCCGTCGTCGCCCCGGTCGACAAGAACGACACCGAGGGAATCCTGCTGAAGGGCTACACGGTCTTCGACCGTCCCGACAGCATCAAGCAGCAGACCATCAACTGCATCCCGCTCTACACCTTCGCCAACGACAAGTCTCCCGGCGACACCAACGGCCAGGGTGTGGGCGGTACCTGGTTCGCCATCAACGGCGACGGAGAGCCGATCGGCGCAGACAAGTAAGGCCGCCTTCCCCACGCACCACCTCAGTGCGGCCGATCCAGGTCCGCCCCCCTCCGCACCGCACGGAGGGGGGCGGACCGCTTGGCATGCCCGGGCACAGCCGAACAGAGCTGCCCGGGCATGGTGTTGGTGGACCCGCGGCAACGTCCGGAGCCGAACAGGCATGGTCGGGGCGCCGGTTGGGCATGTGCCATCGGCAGCGACCTTGAACGGACGGTCAATTTCCGTTTTTGCTCGCCCCTGCGGCGGACGATCAGTAGCCTCAGCTCGAACACCGGATCGCCTACGCCACCACCGACGCGTTGGAGAGCATAGATGGAGCGTCCCGCCTGGGCGCCGCGGAGCATCGACATCTCGATGCCGTCCGTGGCGCGCATGTACGACTACTACCTGGGCGGTTCGCACAACTTCGAGGTCGACCGGGAGGCGGCCCGCAAGGCCATGGGGTTCATGCCGGGCCTGCCCAAGATCATGCAGGCGAACCGGGCGTTCATGCGCCGCGCCGTGCGGTACGCGGCCGACTCGGGCATCACCCAGTTCCTGGACGTCGGATCCGGGATCCCCACCTTCGGAAACGTGCACGAAATCGCCCAGAACGCCAGCCCCGGCGCACGGGTCGTCTACGTCGACCACGACCCGGTCGCCGTAGCACACAGCCAGGCGGTTCTGGAGGGGAACGACGACGCGGACGTGGTCGCGGCCGACGTCCGCAAGCCCCGCGACATCCTCACGAGCCCCCGCGTCGAGCGACTGATCGACCTGAACCGGCCGGTTGCCCTGCTCCTGGTTGCCATACTGCACTTCGTGGAGGACATGGACGACCCGTACGGAGCGGTGGCCGAGCTGCGCGACGCGCTCGCCCCCGGCAGCGTGCTCGTCGTCTCGCACGCCTCCTACGAAGGAATTCCGCTTCCCCAGGAGCGGGCCGAGGGCGCGGTGGACGTGTACAGGGACATTCGCAATCCGCTGATCATGCGCTCTCGAGGTGAGATCGCACGGTTCTTCGAGGGGTACGACATGGTGGAACCCGGACTGGTGCCGATGGCGAAGTGGCGGCCCGACACGGCTCCCGAGGACGAGGACCCGTACGCCTTCTCGGGGTTCGCCGGCGTGGGGACCAAGGCGTGAGGGCGGAGCCGGACGGGCCGGAGGACAGACTCCGCCGGTTCGCGACGATCTGGAGCCGCGCGGTCTTCCCCGCCACCTCCACGTCGCTGACCCGGCCCGAGTTCGAGGAACAACTTCTGCCGCTGGCCCGCAGGCTCAGCGAGGCGCTGCGGGCCAGGACGTACGACGCCGAGGAGGGCAAGGCCGTCGGCGCCGCCCTGGTCGGGGCGCACTGCACCGAGCCCGAGGCGCTCAGCCAGACCCTGGACTGCGTCGACGCCTACCTGGTGCTCTACTGCGGCGGCGACGGACCCCAGGAGGATCTGCGGGCCCGTGCCGCGCGGCTGCAGTCCGCGATGGCCGCCGGATACGCCGAGGCGCTGCGGCAGCGGACGCTGGGCGAGCAGGAGGCGATCGCCCGCGCGGCGCTGGAGGCCCAGGGCGCGGTCGCCCTGGCACTGCACGCGACCGAGGCCCGTTTCCGCGCGGTGTTCGAGGGCGCCGCCATAGGCATCGGCATCGCCGACCTCGAAGGCAACATCCTCCAGGTCAACGGCGCGCTGCTGCGCATGTTCGGGCTCACCGAGCAGGCGATGCGCGGGCGCCGCGTCCCCGAGTGGAAGCACCCCGAGGACGCGCCCCAGGTGTGGCGTCTCTACGAGGAGCTGGTCCGCGGCGAGCGCGAGCACTACCACACCGAAAAGGCGTTCCACCGACCTGACGGAACGGTCCTGTGGACCAACCTGACGGTGTCCCTGCTGCGTGACGCGGACGGCCGGCCCCAGTACCAGCTGGCCCTCATGGAGGACACCACCGAGCGCCGGCTGCTCAACCTCCGCCTCCGCTACGAGGCCACCCATGACGCGCTCACCGGACTGCCCAACCGCACCCTGTTCTTCGAGCGCCTGGAGAAGGCCCTAGCGGCGGGCGACGGCCAGCGCTTCGGCCTCTGCTACCTCGACCTCGACGGCTTCAAGACCATCAACGACAGCCTCGGGCACGCGGCCGGCGACCGGCTGCTCGTCGAGGTCGCCGACCGGCTGCAGTCCTGCGCGACCGCGCCCGGCGAGATGGTCGCCCGGCTCGGCGGCGACGAGTTCGTGGCGCTGACCACCGGCACCGACACCGAACGCGAGGTCGACGAACTCGCCGACCGCATCATGAACGCGCTGGTCACACCCGTACGCATCGACGGCAGGGAGCTCCTCGTCCGCGGCAGTATCGGCATCGTCGAGGGCCCGGCGGGGGAGCGCGGCCCGGCGGAGGTGCTGCGCAGCGCCGACATCACGATGTACCGGGCCAAGTCGGCGGGCGGCAACCGCTACGAGATGGCCGACGCGGAGGCCGACGCACGCGCCATCACCCGGCACGGGCTCACCACCGCGCTGCCCGCCGCGCTCGACCGGGGCGAGTTCTTCATCGAGTACCAGCCGCTGGTCCACCTCGGCGACGGCACCGTACGCGGCGCCGAGGCCCTGGTCCGCTGGCTGCACCCGCAGCACGGCGTGCTCGGCCCCGACCGCTTCATCCCGCTCGCCGAGCACACCGGCCTGATCGTGCCGCTCGGCCGCTGGGTCCTGGAGCAGTCGGTGCGTCAGGCCCGCGAGTGGCAGGAACGTCACGGCGGTACGGGAGCCACCGGCCCGCTGCGGGTCAACGTCAACCTGTCGCCGTGCCAGTTGACTCACCCCGGACTGGTCCAGGACACGGTGGACATCCTGGAGCGTGCCGGGCTCCAACCGGACGCCCTCTGCCTGGAGGTCACCGAGTCCGCCCTGATCGGCGCCGACGACGACCTGCTCAAACCCTTGCGCAGGCTCTCCGAGATGGGCGTCGACATCGCCCTCGACGACTTCGGCACCGGCTACTCCAACCTCGCCAACCTCCGCCGACTGCCGGTCCGGGTCCTGAAGCTGGACCGGTCGTTCACCCAGAGCATGCAGCAGTTCCCGGCCGACCCCGTCGACCTGAAGATCGTCGAGGGGATCGTCTCCCTCGCTCACAGCCTCGACCTCGCGGTCACCGTCGAGGGCGTCGAAACCGGCGCCCAGGCCGAACAGTTGCGGATACTGGGCTGCGACACGGCCCAGGGCTGGTACTACGCCCGCCCGGGCCCGCCGGAGCGGCTGCACGACCTGGCGTTGGTGGACGCGACGGGCTGAACGGCTGCCGGGCACGAGGGGGCTCACCGCTCCAGCAGCATCCGCTGCAGCTCCCTCGCCGCCCGTGGCGGAGCCACGTCACTCCGGTGGGCCAGGGCGATGGTGCGGTGGAGGCCGGGGCGGGCCAGTGGGGTGACCCGCAGGCCCCGGCCCGATCGGGTGGCGACCATACGGGGGACGACGGCGACACCCAGGCCGGCCCGGACGAAGCCAAGGACCGCGTCCATCTCGCCGCCCTCGACCGCGAAGTCCGGCTCGAAGCCCGCGGAGCGGCATGCGGCGACGGTGAGTTCGCGCAGGTCGTAGCCGTGGCGGAACATGACCAGGCGCTCGCCCTCCAGGTCGGGGACGCGGACCGTACGGCGGCCGTTGCCGGGCTTGGGCGCGTCCGGGGACGAGACCACGACCAGGTCCTCGCGCAGCAGCTCCACCGTGGTCAGGGCGGGGGAGGGAGTGGGGAGGGGCAGGACGACCAGGGCCAGGTCGAGGGCGCCGCGCGCGAGCTGCCGTACGAGGTCGTGGGAGCCGCCCTCCTCGATCAGCAGCCGGATGCCGGGGTAGCGGTCGTGGAAGGCGCGCAGGACGTCGGGGAGCAGACCCGTGCACAGGCTCGGGGTCGCGCCGAGCCGGACCCGGCCCCGCCGCAGCTGCACCAGCTCCTGCACCTCCTGCCGGGCGGTGTCCGTGTCCGCGAGGATGCGGCGGGCCAGCGGCAGCAGCGCCTCACCGGCGTCCGTGAGTGTGATGTTGCCCCGTGCCCGCTGGAAGAGGTCCGCCCCCAACTCCCGTTCCAGCGCCTTGATCTGCTGCGAGAGCGACGGCTGCGCCACATGGACCAGCTCGGCGGCCCGGGTGAAGTGCCTGGTCTCGGCGACCGCCACGAAGTACTGGAGCTGCTGGAACTGCATCTCTCCACGATACGGGACGATAGTCTTCGGCTATCGAATCGAGCTGTTTCATGTCTTGGACCGATGGGGTGATGCGGTTCTAGCGTCATGGGCATGGCTCTGGCAACGCGGACGGAACGGGCGGAACGAAAACCGTCCTTGGCGCGCTCGGTTTGGGACAGCTCCCTCGGCAAGAAGACGGTGATGGCCGTCAGCGGACTGATCATGCTGGCGTACCTGGTCGTCCACATGCTGGGCAACCTCAAGATCTTCTTCGGCTCGGACGAGTTCAACGGCTACGCGCACTGGCTGCGCACCCTCGGCGAGCCCTTCCTGCACTACGAGTGGGCCCTGTGGATCGTCCGCGTGGTCCTCGTCGCCGCGGTCGTCGCCCACGCCACGGCCGCCTACCAGCTCAGCCGCCGCGACCTCAGGGCCCGGCCGGACAAGTACGTCCACAAGAAGCGCCGGGCGAGCTACGCGACCCGCACCATGCGCTGGGGCGGCGTCATCCTCGGCCTGTTCATCGTCTGGCACATCCTCGACCTGACGACCGGCACCGTCCATCCGAACGGCTTCGAGGCCGGACACCCGTACCAGAACGTGATCGACACCTTCTCCACCTGGTACGGCAACGTCATCTACATCGCCGCTGTGCTCGCGCTCGGCCTGCACATCCGGCACGGCTTCTGGAGCGCCGCCCAGACCCTCGGCGCCGGCAGCCGCACCCGCGACCGCGCCCTGAAGACCACCGCGAACGTACTGGCTCTGGTGCTGACCGTGGGCTTCGTCTCCGTACCCGTCGCCGTCATGACCGGAGTGGTGAGCTGAAGATGACTACGTCCTCCGAGTACGCGGACTACCTGACCGGTGAACCGGTCGTCGACGGCAAGGCGCCCGAGGGCCCGGTCGCCGAGCGCTGGGACAAGCGCCGCTTCGAGGCCAGGCTGGTCAACCCCGCCAACCGCCGCAAGCACACCGTGATCGTCGTCGGCACGGGGCTCGCGGGTGGCTCGGCGGGTGCCACACTCGCCGAACAGGGCTACCACGTCGTCCAGTTCTGCTACCAGGACTCCCCGCGCCGCGCCCACTCGATCGCCGCGCAGGGCGGCATCAACGCCGCGAAGAACTACCGGAACGACGGCGACTCGGTCCACCGGCTGTTCTACGACACGGTCAAGGGCGGCGATTTCCGGGCGCGTGAGTCGAATGTGCATCGGCTCGCGCAGATCTCGGTGGAGATCATCGACCAGTGCGTCGCGCAGGGTGTGCCCTTCGCGCGGGAGTACGGCGGTCTGCTCGACACCCGTTCCTTCGGCGGCGTACAGGTGTCCCGGACCTTCTACGCCCGGGGACAGACAGGACAGCAGCTCCTCCTCGGCGCGTACCAGGCGCTGTCCCGGCAGATCGCCGCCGGGAACGTCGAGATGCATCCGCGCACCGAGATGCTGGACCTGATCGTGGTCGACGGGCGGGCACGCGGGATCGTGGCGCGGGATCTGATCACCGGTCGCATCGATACGTACTTCGCTGATGCCGTGGTGCTGGCGAGCGGTGGGTACGGGAATGTCTTCTACCTGTCGACCAACGCCATGAACTCCAATGCCACCGCCGTCTGGCGGGCGCATCGGCGGGGCGCGCTGTTCGCGAATCCGTGCTTCACGCAGATCCATCCGACGTGCATTCCGCGCACCGGCGACCACCAGTCCAAGCTGACGCTGATGAGCGAGTCGCTGCGCAACGACGGGCGGATCTGGGTGCCGAAGGCCCAGGGGGACACCCGCCCGGCCGGCAGGATCCCCGAGGACGAGCGCGACTACTACCTGGAGCGCATCTATCCCTCCTTCGGCAACCTGGTTCCGCGTGACATCGCCTCCCGCGCCGCGAAGAACGTCTGCGACGAAGGGCGGGGCGTCGGGCCCGGCGGGCAGGGCGTCTACCTGGACTTCGCCGACGCCATCGCGCGGATGGGGCGCAAGGCCGTCGAGGCCAAGTACGGCAACCTCTTCGACATGTACCAGAGGATCACCGACGAGGACCCGTACGAGGTGCCGATGCGGATCTACCCGGCCGTGCACTACACGATGGGCGGGCTGTGGGTGGACTACGACCTCCAGACCACCGTCCCCGGCCTGTTCGCGATCGGTGAGGCCAACTTCTCCGACCACGGGGCCAACCGGCTCGGCGCGTCCGCGTTGATGCAGGGCCTCGCCGACGGGTACTTCGTACTGCCGGCCACCATCAACGACTACCTGGCGCGGCATCCGAAGCAGAGTGGGGTCGGACCCGAACACCCCGCCGTCCAGGAGGTGTTGGCCGAGACCGAGGACCGGCTGAACCTGCTGCTCGCCGTCGACGGCGACCGTACGCCCGACTCCTTCCACCGTGAACTCGGTGAGCTGATGTGGGAGTTCTGCGGTATGGCCCGGACCGACAGCGGGCTGCGGAAGGCCCTGGAGCGGATTCCGCAGATCCGGGAGGAGTTCTGGCGACGGATCAAGGTCCCGGGGACGGGCGAGGAGTTCAACCAGTCCCTGGAGAAGGCCAACCGGATCGTCGACTACCTCGAACTCGCCGAGCTGATGTGCCTCGACGCGCTGCACCGGAGCGAGTCGTGCGGCGGTCACTACCGTGAGGAGTCCCAGACGGCCGACGGTGAGGCGGAGCGCCGGGACGAGGAGTTCTCGTACGCCGCCGCCTGGGAGTTCACGGGCACCGGAGCCGCCCCCGTGCTGCACAAGGAAGACCTGGTCTTCGAGTACGTCCACCCCACCCAGCGGAGCTACGCATGAAGCTCACCCTGCGCGTATGGCGGCAGCGGGCCGCCGACGCCGACGGCGCCATGTCCACGTACGAGGTCGACGACATCTCCCCCGACATGTCCTTCCTGGAGATGCTCGACACCCTCAACGAGGAACTCATCCTGCGCGGTGACGACCCGGTGGCCTTCGACCACGACTGCCGCGAGGGGATCTGCGGGGCGTGCTCCCTGGTCATCAACGGGGACGCGCACGGGCCGGAGCGGACGACGACCTGTCAGCTCCACATGCGGTCCTTCTCGGACGGCGACACGATCGATGTGGAGCCGTGGAGGGCGTCGGCGTTTCCGGTGGTCAAGGACCTGGTGGTGGACCGGACGGCGTTCGACCGGATCATCCAGGCCGGTGGGTACATCACGGCGCCGACCGGAGCCGCGCCGGAGGCGCACGCCACGGCTGTGCCGAAGCCGGATGCCGACTTCGCCTTTGAGCACGCCGAGTGCATCGGGTGCGGGGCGTGCGTGGCCGCGTGCCCGAACGGGGCGGCGATGTTGTTCACCTCGGCCAAGATCAACCATCTGAACGTGCTGCCGCAGGGGGCGCCCGAGCGGGAGACGCGGGTGCTGGACATGGTGGAGCAGATGGATGAGGAAGGGTTCGGGGGGTGCACGCTCGCGGGGGAGTGCGCCACGGCTTGCCCCAAGGGGATTCCCCTGGTGTCGATCACGAATATGAACAAGGAGTGGTTGCGGGCAACGCGGAAGGGCGGGAAGCGGTAGCGGGCCGCCGGCCGCTTCAGTGAACGTTCGCCGAGAAGTGCGGACGGGCGGGGCCGGGTGTGGTGCTCAACCCCGGCCCCGCCAAGGTTCCCTGGGCGGGTGGGGTCCGTCAGGACGGGATGGTCAGCGCCTCGTCCATCAGGGCGCGGAGCTTCTCGTCCTCGAGGACTGCCTGGTAGTCGGCACGCGGCGAGAGGCGGTGGTCCTGGTCCCGGAGGATGCGCAGGGCCGCTTCGGTGGCAGGGGTGAGTGTGCGGAAGCGGATGAGCGTGCGTAGGGCGTCGTGGAACGCGCCGTACCGGTCGCCACCGGCTGCGAACGCCAGGATCTCCTCCTCCAGGGCCGGCAGGGCGGGCCCTGGGTCGCCTGTGATCGACCACAGGGCGATCGCCGCCTGTGCCCTGAGCCAGCCCTCGTCCGCGGTCAGGGCGTAGCGCACCCGGTCCGTGTACGGCGCGGCCTCGGCGCCGAAGTCGGCGAGGCGGCCGACCATGCCGCTGGGGGGCTTCTCCCCTTCGGCCGACAGGGTTTCGCCGACGGCCCGCAGCGCCTCGGCCGGGTCGGCGCCGCCGATACGCCAGAGGGCCCAGTGCAGCATCGGGTGATTGTCCGGAGGTTCGAGGGACATGCGCTCGCGCAGGACGGGAGCGGCGGAGGCGGCGGCAGGGCCTATGGCCACCAGGGCCTCGGTGGCTGCGTACCAGCGGAAGCGGCTGGTCACGTAGGCCGTGATCTCCGGCAGGGCGGGCAGCGCGTCCGTCTCCCAGACTTTGAGGGTCGCCAGGAAGTCGGTCGTCAGGACGCCGGGTGCGCCCGGGTCGTTCAGGTTGCGGCGGAGTTCCTCGCGTATCGACGGCAGCAGGGTGCCCGCGTGGGCGCGGAGCGGGGCCAGGACGTCCACGATCTCGGGGCGGCGGGGTTCGCCACTGGAGTAGCTGCCGCCGTCGAGCCCGCGGAACGGTGCGCAGAGCCGGTCGACCAGGCCGGGCAGCGCCCGTGGATCGTCCATCCGGGTCAACGCCCAGCAGGCGTGTTCGCTGACGGCGCCCTCCAGCAATTCCGCCTCGCCCGAGTCGTCGAGCAGGCCGGCCAGTTGATCGGCGTACGCCGTGGCCCGGGGGCCCAGCGTGCCGAGGAGATGGGCCGCCCTGACGCGTACGGAGGGGTCCGGATGATGCAGCGCACCGCCCGCGAGTGGCAGCACCGCGGGTTCCACGGACCGGCGGGAGACCAGCATCAGGAGGCAGCGGTCCAGCACGGCCCGCAGCAGATCGGCGTCCTCGCCGGGGTCCGCCGCCGAGGACAGCCGGGTCAGGAACCTCAGCTGGGCGGGTGTGTCGTCGAACAGCGCGGCCGTCCAGTACGTGACGCTCTCGCGGTCGAAGGGGTATTCGCAGTGCGGCTCGTACCAGACGGTTCCCCAACGCGACCGTGCGGTGGGGTCGGTGAGCGCCGCCGACAGCAGGTCCAGTTCGCGGACCGGCACCTCGGTGTCCAGCTCCGCGTAGGCCTCCACCGCCGCGACCCGCAGGACGGGGTCGGGGTCCTCCAGCAACGCGTCCAGGACGGCACGGGTCTCGGTGACCATCGTGGTCTCGGCGTCGGGGGCCGTCGCGAGCCGGCCCAGCGTGAACAGCACCGGCAGCCGGACCGAGAGGTCCCGCTCTGCCCGCCACCGCTCCAGAAGCCGGCCGGGGCCGTCCGCCAGCGGGACGGCCTCCCGGCGTACCGCCGGATCGGGGTCGGCGAGCAGGGACTGCGCCGCGTGGTGGGCGTGTCGCCAGGCCTCGGACCAGCCCGGGTCGACCGACTCGGGCGAGGTTTTCTCCTGCACCTGGGACAGGAACGCGAGCAGTTCCACGAGGGGCGCGCGTGCACCCGTTCGGGGATCGGCGGCGAGCGCGACGACGAACGGCAGGGCGGCCGTGGCGACCGAGGAGATACCACGCTCCGACATCCCCAAGGCGTTGAAGAGTGGCCAGCAGTCGTTCTCGGTCGACTCCGGCCCCTTGCGGAACAGCCGGCGCAGCACCCGGCGCACTTCCTTGGGCGGGACATTCGGATCGATCGACTCCAGCCGGTCCCACGGCACCGTGTCCAGTGCCTCCGCCGACAGCTCCGCCACCCGTACGCCCCCGTTCGTCGATCGATTCGCCAATGAGACGGTTTTCCGGGCCGGGAGGTTGCCCCCGGTCACGGGCAGGTCACCGGCGTTCGCCGGTCACCGCCGCGACACCCGCTCGTCGACGGAGTCGGACGCCCCGGACACCTGGTCCGATCCGTTCAACCTCCGCACATCCGGGCTCTCGCAACCGGTCACGCGAGTGTCAGTCGACGTCGGAAGAACTAGGGCGGCGGACCGCACGTCCCCAGGTCCGCCCCTGACGCCGCCGAGTCGGCCCGTGACCAGGAGATGCCATGACCGCCTCCACCCTCGACAGCCCGCCCCAGTCGACGGCCCCTACCCGCTACACCGTCACCCTGGCCCGCAGCGAGGAGGACGTCCGCGCCGCCCAGCGGCTGCGGCACGATGTGTTCGCCGGGGAGATGGGCGCCCTGCTGGCGTCGCCGCAGCCGGGGCTGGACGTCGACCCCTTCGACGCCTACTGCGACCACCTGCTAGTCCGGGACACATTGACCGGACAGGTCGTCGGCACCTACCGGTTGCTGCCGCCCGAGCGGGCCGCGGTCGCCGGGCGGCTGTACTCCGAGGGCGAGTTCGACCTCGGCCCGCTCGACGCGATCCGCCCCTCGCTGGTGGAGGTCGGCCGGTCCTGCGTGCACCCCGACCACCGCGACGGCGCGGTGATCAGCCTGATCTGGGCCGGGATCGCCCGCTACATGGTCCAGGGCGGCCACGAGTGGCTGGCCGGCTGCTGCTCCATCCCGCTCGCCGACGGCGGGGCTCTCGCCGCGGGCACCTGGGACCGGGTGCGGGCCAAGAACCTGGCGCCGGAGGAGTTCCGGGTACGGCCGCTGCTGCCCTGGGTCCCGAAGGGCGAGGCCTCTCAGGACCGTACCGAGCTTCCGCCGCTGCTGCGCGGCTACCTGCGGCTCGGCGCCTGGGTCTGCGGCGAGCCCGCGCACGACCCGGACTTCGGGGTCGCGGACATGTACGTGCTGCTGTCGATGCGCCGGGTCAACGCCCGTTACCTGCGGCACTTCCTCTCCCTCGTACCGGCGGCGTGACCCGATGAGCGTGTGGCTGCCCAGCGCGCCCTGCAGCCCGCAGGCGTGCGTGGAGGCGAGCAGGTCGGTCGCCGCCGTGCCCCGGGCCGTCGCGCGGTTCGCGGCGGTCGTGGCCCTGGTCGCCCTCGGGGTCCTGGTGAGCGTCGTCGGCCTGCGGCTGCCGGCCGGTGTGGTGCGGCGATGGTGCCGGTGGACCGTACGGGCCTCGGGGGTCCGGGTACGGATCGCCGGCGCCGCCCCGCCCTCCGGCGGACTGCTGCTCGTCGCCAACCACGTCTCCTGGCTGGACATACCGCTGCTCGGCGCGGTGCGTCCGGCACGGATGCTCGCCAAGTCGGACATACGGACGTGGCCGGTGGTGGGCGCTCTCGTCGCGCGGAGCGGAGTGCTGTTCATCGAGCGGGACCGGATCCGCGCGCTGCCGGAGACGGTCACGCGCATCGCCGACGCCCTGCGCGGTGGTGCGGCCGTCGTCGCCTTCCCCGAGGGGAGCACCTGGTGCGGCCGCGCGCAGGGCCGCTTCCGGCGGGCCGTGTTCCAGGCCGCGCTCGACGCGGACGTGCCCGTGCAGCCGGTGCGCGTCCGCTACCGCTTCACCGAGGGCGGGGCGAGCACCGCGCCCGCCTACGTCGGGGACGATTCGCTGCTCACCTCGGTGTGGCGGGTCGTGTCGGCACGCGGAGTCGTCGCCGAGGTGGACGTACGGCCCGTCATCGGCCCGGCCGACCACCTCGACCGGCGGGCCCTGGCGGGCGCCGCGCAGACGGCGGTGATCGACGTGGCGGCCATGGTCGAGCACGTGCCGGCTGCGGGCGGCGGCTGCCGGGGCGGACGGCCGGGTTCCGCGAGAGGATTTCAGCCGAGGCCCGTGGCGGAGATCGGCCCCGGCCCACGATTGGGGATCAGCTGAGGCCCGCGAAGGAGGTCGGCGCCGGCCTGCGACTGCGGATCAGCTCAGGCCCGCGATCCGGGCCAGTCTCCGGTAGGAGTCCAGCAGGGCCTCGCGGTCGTACGTGCTCGTCGTGACCAGGATCTCCTGGGCACCCGTCTCCTTGATCACCGATTCCAGTTCGTGCGCGACCTGCTCCTCGGCGCCGTACACGTGGCCGGTCAGTCCGGACTCGTAGAAGCCCCGCTCCCTGGCCGTCATCGTCCGCCGCTCGACCTCCTCCGCCGGGGCGAGCGGCGGGAACGTGCCGTGGGTGCGGGAGTACGCCATGGCCCAGGCCTCCGGGAGGAGGACGCGGTGGGCGTGCTCCGGCGTGTCGGCGACGGCGATCGTGCCGGAGACGACGACGTACGGTTCCTCGGCCCAGGCGGAGGGGCGGAACCCGGCGCGGTAGCGGTCGATGCCCTGCTGCAGCTTGTCGCGGTTGCGGAGATCGCCGATCACCATCGGCAGGCCCGCCCGCGCGGCGATGTCGGCACCCTCGCCCATCGCGAGCACGAACGGGGGGACGGCCAGGCCCTCCGGGGGACGCGCGTGCACCCCGGTCGGGGACGTACCGCCGAACCAGCCGAGCAGTTCGTCGAGCTGTCCCGCGAAGTCGTCGGCATCCTCCTTGTCCCGGCCCAGCGCCCTGCGGACGCCGTCCGTGAAGCCGACGGAACGGCCGAGCCCCATGTCGATCCGCCCGGGGAACAGGGACTCCAGCACGCCGAACTGCTCGGCCACGACCAGCGGGCGGTGGTTGGGCAGCATGACCCCGCCGGTGCCCACCCGGATGGTGTGCGTGGCCGCGGCGACGGCTGCCGCCAGCACGGTCGGGGCGGAGCCGGCCACCCCCGGCACGCCGTGGTGTTCCGACACCCAGAACCGGTGGAAGCCGAGCTTTTCCGTTTCGCGCGCCAACTGCACGGTGTCCCGTAGTGCCTCGGGGGCGTCGTGGCCCTCCCGGAGGCGGGAGCGGTCGAGGACGGAGAAGCGGGTGGAGGAGAGTACGGAGGTCACGTGGGGTTCAACGTTCTGGGCGCGTGGGGATTCCCTGACGTTGCGGGTTGCGGCCTGCGGGTTCGTCGTGGTTGCTCGCGCAGTTCCCCGCGCCCCTGGAATGCAGGGGCTGCGCCCCTTGCGTTCCTCCTTTCGCCGCCTACGCGCCGAGCCGCGCCCGGAGGGATCCGGGCGCGGCTCGGTCGAGGTGTCGGTAGGACTCGGTGTCACTTGCGGCCGATGGTGATGCCCTTCGTCTTCGCGGCCGTCTTGTTCTCGTAGACGACCGTGGCGGTGGACTTCTTCCAGATCTTGATCTTGAAGGTGTCCGGGCCGTCGGTGGCGGTGATGCGGAAGGCGTAGCCGCTCTTGCCGTTGACCGTGCCGGAGCCCTGGTAGACGGCCTTGGAGCCGGTGACCACGAGCCAGTCGGAGCCGGTGGAGCGGAACTTCAACTTGCCCTGGGCGAAGTCGAGCGCGGCCTTCCCGGACGGCACCGTGTCGAGCTTGCCGTACTTGGCGGTGAAGGAGAAGGCCGTCTTGCCGGTCAGCTTGGGGCCTGCCGGGAAGGCCCCGGCGGGCGAGGTGAAGCTGCCGTTGCCGGTCGCGGAACCGGCCGCCCGGTCGTAGACGATCAGCTCGGGGAGCGTGCTGCTCACCGAGGCGCCGTCGTCGTCGGTGACGGTGATCACCGGGCGGAAGATGCCGGCCTTGCGGTAGGTGTGCTCGGCCTTGCAGCCGCCGGCGGTGACCTTGCCGGCCGTGGGCTTGGTGCCTTCCTTCCAGTCGACCTCGCACGTGTGCTTGTCGCGGGTGCCCGGGTCGGTGAACCTGGCCGTGACCGAGGTGCCCTTGCCCACCGCCACCGGGGACTTCGGCCCGGTCGCGGAGGTGATCTTCGGGGCCGCGTTGGCGACGGTCACGGTCGCCGAGTCGGTGCTGCGGCCGCCCGTCAGGGTGACCTCGTAGGTGCCGTTGTCGGTGCAGGTGAGGGTGGTCTTCGCGGACCTGGCGTCGGCGAAGACGCAGGGCGCGCCCTGCTCGGCCGTCCATGTGGCGGTGCCCGCACCCGAGAGCGTGCCGTTCAGCTCGATCTTGGCGCCCTCCTTGCCGGAGGCGTCCGGGCCGGCGCGGACGATGGTGACCGGGTCGATGCTCTCCAGGGTGGGGACGACCTTCTTCAGCAGGCCGTCGGCGTCGAACTCCAGCTTGTCGATGGTGGTTTCGCGGTGGGTGCCGTCACCGCCCGGGATGGCGAAGCGGTGGTAGGCGATGTACCAGTCGTCGGTGTTCGGGACGTGGACCACCGAGTGGTGGCCGGGGCCCTTGATGCCGAGCGAGAGGTCCTTCTCCAGGATCACGCCCTGCTTGGTCCAGGGACCGGTGGGCGAGGAGCCGGTGGCGTAGGCGACCCGGTAGTTCTCGTCACGTGTGTCGTTCTCCGACCACATGAAGTAGTAGGTGCCCTTGCGCTTGATGACGAAGGTGCCCTCGTTGTAGCCGCTCGGGGTGATGTCGGTGACCTTCGAGGCGTCGAAGGAGACCATGTCGTCGTTGAGCGGGACGACGTAGGCGCGGCCGTTGCCCCAGTAGAGGTACGACGTGCCGTCGTCGTCGGTGAAGACCGCCGGGTCGATCATCTGGCCCGTGTGGTCACCGGCCTTCAGCAGCGGCTTGCCCAGGGCGTCCTTGAACGGGCCGGTGGGCGAGTCGGAGACCGCGACACCGATGTTCGCGTCGGCGCAGAAGTAGAAGTAGTACTTGCCGTTCTTCTCCTCCATCGCCGGCGCCCAGGCCCTGCTGTCCGCCCAGGAGACGTCCGGACCCAGGTCCAGGATGACGCCGTGGTCCTTCCAGTTGACCAGGTCGGTCGAGGAGTAGGCCTTGAACTGCGTACCGCTCCAGCCCTCGAAGCCGTCGGTGGTCGGGTAGATGTAGAAGGTGTCACCGAAGCGGACGATGTTCGGGTCCGCGTTGAGGCCGGGCAGGACGGGGCTCTTCAGCTCCCGTGCCGTCACCGTCCAGGTGCGCTTCTTCCCGTCCGAACCGGTGACCTCGTACTTCACCGGCTCGCTGAAGTCCTGCACGCTGCCGGAGGCGGGGCTGATCGCCGCGCCGTGGGCGAGGGTGAACTCCGGCGCCAGCTTGGTGAGATCCGTGCCCGGCTTCATCGGCAGTGTGATCCTGCTGTCGGCGTCGCCGATGATCGCGTCGGTCTTCAGGTCCGGGTGGGTCACCTCGGCGATGCCCGTGGTGTTGCCGCTGATCTCCAGGACCTCGGCGGCCGTCAGGGCCCGGTTGTAGATCCGGAAGTCGTCGATTTCACCGCCGAAGTACGGGTCGGGGGAGTACATGGACCGGCCGATGTAGCCGCTGTAGTCCTTGTCCGCGTCGTACAGCTCGGAGGGCTTGACGACGACGTCGGTGGCGCGGGACACCTCGATGCCGTCCACGTAGAGGACCGCCGTCTTGGAGCCGGCGTCGATGGTGACGGTGACGTGCTTCCACTCGCCGACGGTGAGCCGCGCGCCCGACAGCTTCTTCTCCGCGCCCCAACTCGCCGCCGTAATGGCCGAGTAGAGGGACGAGGAACCGTTCGACGGGCTGGCGAACAGGTACTTGTTGCTGTCCGGGCCGAGGCCGAACAGCCACTGCCAGTTGTCGCCGCCCTTCCACTTCGCGTACGTGGAGACGGTGACGCTGTCGGCGTTCTTCAGCACGCCGCCCGGGATCTTGACGTACGGCGAGGTCGTGGAGCTGCTGGAACCGCCGGACATCTTGAACGAGCCGCCGTCGACGCCGGTGCCGAAGTCGGGCGTACGGACGTAGGTGCCGTGGTAGCCGTGGCCGCTGGAGTCACGGGCGATGTTGCCGCCGGTCTCGTCGAAGCCGTAGTGCAGCAGCAGGTCGGCCGGGACGTCCGCGCCCTCGGCGGAGACCGTGACCTCGGCGTTGACCTCGATCGCCGCGTCGCCCGGCAGGTCGCCCTTCACCGTGAAGGTGCCGGCCTGTGCGTACTGCGACTCGGCCACGTCCTCCCAGGTGACGGCGATGGGCCGCTTGGCGCCGTCGGCGAACTCCGCGATGACGGTGGCCGGCAGGACGGGGGCGTCACCGATGCGCGTCTCGACCTTCACGTCCTCGACGCTCGTGACGATCTGGTCCGGCTGGTAGGTCTTCAGCAGCCGGTCGTACTCGGCCTGGGTGACCGGGAGCACGGTGCCGTGCCGGGGCTTGGACGGCAGGTCGTAGTCGGTGGACGGGGTCCAGACGCCGGAGGCCAGGTCCGTCGTCTCGAAGGGGATGTAGCCGCGACCGCCGAACTCGTCGAGGAACGCGTACCACTTCTCCTCGGTGTTCGACTTGAACACCAGCGGCCCCTCGGCGGCGCTCATCTCGCCCTTGCCGATGCCTTCGGCGACGGCGGTCCAGGAGAGGTTCCGCAGCGAGTCGCTCTTCTCCTCGAAGATGAACTTGCTGTTGGGCGTGGAGGAGCTGTTGTTCCGCTCGTCCTTGGAGAGGCGGAAGTACTCGCCGTCGTGCTGGATGACCGTGGAGTCGATGACCGAGTAGCCGCGGTCGACCCAGACCTTGGGCTCGCTGAAGGTGTAGAAGTCACGGGTCGTCGCGTACATCATGCGGTTGTGCGTGTCGCCGGAGTGGGCCTCGTTGTCGTACAGCTTCGACGCCCAGAACACGACGTACTCGCCGAGCTTCTCGTCGTAGTACGCCTCGGGGGCCCAGGTGTTGCCGGCCGAGTCGGGAGAGACCTTGACCAGGCGCTGGTTGGTCCAGTTCACCAGGTCGGTGGACTCCCAGACCATGATGGACTTGCTGCCGGTGCGCTGGGAGGCGTCCCAGTCGCCGTTGCCGTAGATCCGCAGGTCGGTGGCGATCTGGTAGAACTTGTCGCCCTCGGGGGAGCGGATGATGAACGGGTCGCGCAGGCCCTTCTCGCCGAGCGTGGAGGTCAGGACGGGCTTGCCGTCGTTCAACTCCCGCCACTTCAGCGGGTCGTTGCCCTTGCTGAGAGCCGCGTAGAGCTGCTCGCCGTCCGAGGTGCCCTCGCCGGTGAAGTAGCTGAACATATAGCCCTTGAGGGCCTGCTTCTCGGGCAGCTCGGGGACCTTCGCGGTGAAGGCGCGGGTGGTCTTCGCGTCGCCCTTGGTGACGGTCGCGGTCAGCTCGACCGTGGTGGCGCCGTCGCCGTGCGCGGGACGGTGGACCACACCCGCGGCGGAGACGACGTCCGGCTTCGCGGAGGACCAGGCGACCTTCGTGCCCAAGGTGCCGTCGGTGGGGAGCGTGAGGTTGCCGCGGACGTCGTCGAGGTTGTGCACGGTCAGTGCCTCGGAGGCCTGCTTGACGGCGGTCGTGTCGTCGAAGGCGGGCAGGACCGTGACCTCGAAGGTCTTGGTGGCGCTCACGGAACCCTTCTTCAGGGTCGCCGTGAGGGTGGCGTGGCCGTCCGGCTCGCCGGCGGCGGGGCGGGTCACCGCGCCGGAGTCCGAGACCACGTCGGTGTTGTCGCTCTCCCAGCTGATGGCCGAGCCGCCGGCCGTGCCGGTCTTCGGCAGGTCCAGGTCGGCGGTCACCCCACTGGTGTCGCCCAGGCTGAGGGCCGCCTTGTCGTCGGCGACGCCCTGCTCGGCCACGGGGAGCGAGAGCTGCTCGACCTCGGAGCCGGCGAGGGCCCGGTTGTAGACCCGGAAGTCGCGGATCTTGCCCTTGAAGAGCTTGTCGCTGGTGTAGACCGACTTGCCTATGTAGTTGGCGGTCGTGGTGCCCGAGCCGATGGAACCCGGGGTGATGGTGACCGATGTGTTGCGGCCGACCTCCACACCGTCCTCGTACAGCACGGCCGAGTTGCCGGTCTGGGTGTAGGTGAGCTGCTTCCACACCGAGCGGGTCAGGTTGTGCGAGTCGGAGGGCCGCGTGTTCTGCTCGGTCGACCAGTTGCCGGACGCGATGGAGGTGCGCAGCGAGTTGCCGGTGGCGAAGAAGTAGCCGTTGCCCGCGCCGCTGCTGGTGTTGCCGAAGCCGTAGATGAAATACGGGGTGGTCTGCGACTCGTCCATCAGCACGTCCATGGAGACGCTGATCGAGTCCATGCCCTTCATGACGTCGTTCGGCACCTTGACGTAGGTGTCCGAACCGTTGAAGGCGAGGCCCTGGCCGTTGCCCGTCCAGCCGGCGGTGCCGTTGACCGTGCCGTCCCGGCCGTTGCCGGAGGCGTCGGTGACCGCGGTGCCGGAGGCGGCATCGAGCTTGTACCAGAGGGCCAGGCCGTCAGTGATGTCGGCGCTGTCCGCGGCGGCCGGAGCGGCGGGCCCGGCGAGGCCCAGGAGCAGTGACGCGGCGGTCAGTCCGGCGAGCGGACCCGCCCAGCGTCTCGCGCGGCCGCGCAGACGTGCGATGTACGTCATGTCGAGTATCCCTGCTGAGAGCACGGCTGATGAAGGGGTGGCGAAGGCAACGGAAAGGCAACGGGCAGGCAACGGGAAGGGAACGGGAAGCGGGTCGAATAGGGGCGGGAACCCTCGCCCTGGGCGTCCCGCTGTTTCGGCCTTGTGACGTCGTGTTGCGAGAGTGTCAATCGGCGTGTGGTGAGGCGTCAAGAGGTTTCGAACAATGTCCGGCTGGTCGAACGCGTAGCCCCCGTTGCC
>NZ_JBHVDX010000124.1:0-29422 GCF_042802555.1 Streptomyces sp. NPDC057474
CACGTGCCAGCCGTACGCCTCGTACCGCTTGGCGGTGTCCTCGGAGACGGCCGTCTCGGTGTCGCCCTCGATCGAGATGTGGTTGTCGTCCCACAACAGGACCAGATTGCCGAGCTTCTGGTGACCGGCCAGCGAGGACGCCTCCGCGGAGATGCCCTCCTGCAGGCAGCCGTCACCGGCGATCGCGAAGATGTGGTGGTCGAACGGCGACTCGCCGACGGCGGCCTCCGGATCGAACAGACCACGCTCGTAGCGGGCGGCCATCGCCATGCCCACGGCGTTGGCGACACCCTGACCGAGCGGGCCGGTCGTCGTCTCGACGGCCTTGGTGTGCCCGTACTCCGGGTGGCCCGGGGTCTTCGAACCCCAGGTGCGGAAGGACTCCAGGTCCTCCAGCTCCAGTCCGAAGCCACCCAGGTACAGCTGGATGTACAGGGTCAGCGAGGAATGCCCGGCGGACAGGACGAACCGGTCACGGCCCACCCAGTCGGGGTCGGCGGGGTCGTGGCGCATCACCTTCTGAAAGAGGGTGTACGCGGCGGGCGCGAGGCTCATCGCCGTACCCGGATGGCCGTTGCCGACCTTCTGTACGGCGTCGGCTGCCAGGACTCGGGCGGTGCCCACGGCCCGCTGGTCCAACTCGGTCCACGCGGAGGCGGCAGCGGTCAAGGGCGGGTTCACGCGTGAACTCCCATGTCTGTGTGCGGACGGAAGGAAGACGGAAGGAAAGGGAGGCAAGGGTGTGAGGCAGGTCCCCTCCCGCCGGGGAGGAGCGGGAGGGACGTGCAAGGGCCGACGGTGCCGCCTACTTGCCCCAGAGCTTCCGGTACGCCTCCCGGTATCCCTTCGGGTCCCAGGAGGAGCCGCCACCGCTGTTGGCCGCCGTCGTGATGTGCACCGGGGCGATATAGCCACTGGCGGGCTTGCCGGCGAAGGAGCGGTTGAACTCGTCGACGATCTGCCAGCCCTGCTCGGACAGCGGCTCGGGCACTGTGGCCGCCTGGAAATCCTTGCTGTTGATGCGCTGGAAGGCCGACGGGTCCCCGTCGCCCGCGCCGATGCTGAACGGGGCGCCGTCGCCCTGCTTGCCGCCCGACCGCAGCGCGGGTGCCGCGTCGGCGAAGTGCAGGTCGTTGATGGCCACCGAGTGCGTCCACTTGGTGCCGAAGCGGGACAGCAGTGCGGAGACCTCCTGCGGGGTGCGGCTGCTGGCGTCGGCGATCGGGATGTTGGAGGTGGACAGCACCTTGATGTCGGAGCAGGAGGCGAGTTCCTTCTTGATCAGGTCCGACTTCCCCTTGGCAAAGGGAATGGAGGCGTCGGTGAAGACCACCACGCCGGCCCGGCCGTTGGACTGGCTGATGATCCAGTCCGCGCTGATCCTCGCGACGTCCTCCACCTTGGTGGTGATGTTGCTGAAGAGCTTCGGGTCCTTGCTGGGTCCGGGCGTGCCGACTGCGTGCCAGCCGATGAGCGGGATACCGGCGGCGTCGGCCTGGGCGACCTGCTGGCTGGTCGACTTGGGGTCGAAGCCGGACAGGACGATGCCGTCGGGCTTGACTGCCACGGCCTGACTGACGGCGGCCTGGATACCGGCCGGGGTGCCCTGGCCGTCGATGATCCTCACCTTCCAGCCGATGGCCTCGGCGGCCTCCTTGACGCCTTCGGCGGCACCCGCGACACCGGGGTTGGTCATGCTCTGGGCGACATAGACGATCGTCTTGTCGGCGACCGCCTTGGGGCCGGTGGCCGGTCCGCCCCAGGGGGCATCAACGGCCTCGGCGTCACTCACTGCCTGCTTCGCCTTCTTCAGGACGGCAGGGCAGCCGGCTTTCGAGGACCCGCCGACGGCGGTGGCGCCGCCGCTCTCGGAGCCACGGCTGCAGCCTGCGACGGAGGCGGTGAGCACGGCCAGGGCGGCCACGGCTCTGAGGGTTGCCTTGCGGGTGGGGTGGTACGACACGGGGGTGCTCCTTGAGGACGTACGGCAGGCGGGCGGCGAGGCGCGGGGACGAGGGACGAGGGACGGGGATACGTCGGTCAGGGTGTGCGCGGCGCGTCATCGTCTGACGAACCGGTGGCGGCAGGCGTCGGCTGCTCCGTCGCGGATTCCGTCGCGGATTCCGTCGCGGATTCCGTCGCGGATTCCGTCGCGGATTCCGTCGCGGATTCGGTCCCGGGCGCGGACAGTGAGCGGCGGGTGGCGCCGACGCCGGCGCGCAGTCGGCGGCGGGCGGAGTAGCCGGCCAGGCCGACCGCGAGGAGCAGGGTGCCGCCGTTGAACAGGGGGGTCGCCCAGAACTCGGCTCCGAGCTGGCCGATGCCGGCGAGCCCGATGGCGAGGATGGCGACGGCGACGACGGTTCCGGCGGCGTTGGCGCGGCCCGGTTTGATGGCGGTGGAGCCGAGCAGGGCGCCGACGAAGGCGGGCAACAGATAGTCCATGCCGACGCTCGGGTTGCCGATGGTCTGCTGCGCGGCGAGCAGGACACCCGCGAAGCCGACGACGAGTCCCGAACCGGCGAAGGCGTAGATGCCGTACCGGCGGGTGGGGATGCCCACGAGGTCGGCGGCGCGGGCGTTGGAGCCGATGACGTACAGGTAGCGGCCGAGCGGCAGGCGCTCCAGCAGCAGCCACAGCAGCACGGCCAGCGCGAGGACGTAGAAGGCCGGGACGGGCAGGCCGAGGAACTTCGAGGGCATCGGAGCGGCCCTCGCCGCCGGACTGGCCGAGGCGGGCGCCGAACTCGTCCTCAACGGCCGCGACCCCGAGGCTCTGGAACGGGCCCGCGGTGAACTCACCGAACGCACCGGGACCACAGTGCACGCCGTGTCCTTCGACGTCACCGACGAGGCGGCCGTACAGGCGGGGGTCCAGGAGATCGAGGACCGGATCGGCCCGCTGGACATCCTGGTCAACAACACCGGTGTCCAGCACCGTGAACCACTTCTCAAGGTGTCTGCCGAGAACTTCGAGCGGGTGCTGCACACCAACCTCACCAGCGCCTTCCTGGTCGGGCGCGCGGTGGCCGCGGGCATGGTCCGGCGCGGCCACGGAAAGATCGTCAACATCTGTTCCGTACAGAGCTGGCTCGCCCGTCCGGGCATCGCCGCCTACGCGGCGTCCAAGGGTGGCCTCGCGATGCTGACCCGGGGCATGTGCGCGGAGTGGGCTGATTCAGGGCTGACGGTCAACGGACTGGCGCCCGGCTATGTGGTCACCGAACTGACCCGCCCACTCGTCGACGACCCGGCCTTCGACTCCTGGATCCGGGGCCGCACCCCGGCCGGACGCTGGGCCTCGGTCGAGGATCTCGTCGGAACGCTGGTGTGGCTCGCCGCCCCCGCGTCGGACTTCGTCAACGGCCAGGTGATCGCCGTCGACGGCGGCCTGACCGCGGTCATCTGAGAAAGGACCGAGGACATGAACTCGAGCTCGATGCGAGCGGTCGTGGCACACGGGGCGGAAGACCTGCGCCTGGAGGAGCGGCCGGTGCCTGAGCCCGGGCCCGGCGAGGTGGCGGTCGACATCCGCTACGGCGGGATCTGCGGCTCCGACCTGCACTACTGGCGGCACGGCGCGGTCGGCGAGTTCCGGCTGCGCGAACCGCTCGTCCTCGGTCACGAGATCGTCGGCCGGGTGAGGGCCACGGGCCCCGGTACGCAGGCCCCGCCGCCCGGGACCCCGGTGGCCGTGCACCCGCTGGCCTCCTGCGGCACGTGCCGACAGTGCCTCGCGGGACGGCGCAACACCTGCCTGGACACCGGCTATCTGGGCAGCGCCGCCCGCAACCCCCACGTCCAGGGCGGCTTCGCGGAGGTCCTGGTGGTGCCTGCGGAGCGGGTGCTTCCCCTGCCCGAGGGCCTGGACCTGCGGCTCGCCGCGGTCGCCGAGCCCGCAGCCGTCGCCTGGCACGCGGTACGGCAGGCCGGCGACGTACGCGGGAAGCGGGTCCTGGTCACCGGCGCCGGACCGATCGGGTGCCTGGTCGTCGCGGCCCTGCGCGCCGCCGGTGCCGGCGAGATCACCGTGACCGATGTCCACGAGGCCCCGCTGGCCGTCGCCAAGCAGGTGGGCGCCACCTCGACCGTACGGGTCGGCGGCTCGGCGGCCGAGCGGGAAGAACTGGAAGGACTCGCGGCGGACATCGCCATCGAGTCCTCGGGCAACCCCGCCGGGCTGCGCACCTGCGTGTACGGAGTGGACCGGGGCGGTGTGGTGGTGGGTCTCGGCCTGCTCCCGCCCGGGGACACACCCGTCGCCGCGAACGCCGTGATCACGAGGGAGCTGCGACTGGTCGGATCCTTCCGCTTCGACACCGAGCTCGGCGAGGTGCTCCGGGCGCTGGCCGACGGCCGTCTCCCGGTCGACCCGGTGGTGACCTCCGTACTCCCCGTGGCGCACACGGGCGAAGCCTTCGAACTGGCAGCCGACCCGGCGCGCTCCTGCAAGGTGCTCCTCGACTTCGCGGATCCGACGACGCTTTGACGCGCCGCACGGGCTGGCCACGAGCAGGCCCGCCTGTCCTGGCAGCGGCCGTCTCCGCCCGCCCGACCCGAGTGACCCCTTCCAGGTCGCCCTCACCCAGGTCCACCGCTGGGTCCCCGTCGATGCGGACGGCGCGTGTGGCGTCGTCGATTCGGATGGTGGCGAGCTTCACTTCTGTTCTGCTCGAATGGGGCGGGCAAGGCCCAGGGCCTCGTAGACGGGCTCGTCGCTGAAGCGGAACAGTTCGACCGGGGTGCGGGCGGTGAGCGTGATCTCGTACCACGACGGGACGGCGAACAGGTCGCCCTTCGTGATCTCGAAGACCTTGTCGCCGACATGGGCGACCGCCTCGCCGTCGCACACCTGCCAGACCGCCGAGCCGACCGAGCGCACCGGAACGGTCCGTGTCCCTGCCCGCAGGCGGCGCATCTCGGTTCGGATCGTGACCAGGGCGTCCTTGCCGGTGGTGGGGTTGGAGCAGCGGACTCCGGCGTGCCCCGACTCGATGACGCCGACGGCTCCTTCGGACTCCAGCTCCAACTGCGCGGTGAGTGCGGCGTCGGTGTGCTCCCAGCGGTAGGCGGCCACAACGAGATCGGACGAGTGCCGTGGCGCTTCCCCGTGACAATCCGGCACCCGTCAGGACGACCGCGGCGGTGGCGCCGATGTCCACAGGCGCGGCGACCGCCTGACTCCCGCGGCCGCCAAGCGGCAGCCTTTGATGCCCAGGGACGCGTGGTGGCGACCCGGGCATCAACATGGTGACCGCCGGCCCGAGGCACCAGGGGCAACCCCGGGTCGGCGGTGTCTTTCCGCCGGTCGGCGTGAGGGATCTCCGCCTCCGGGGACGGCTTGCTTCAGCTTCCCTGGCCGGGGCCGATCAGGGAGGTGAGCGGGCAGGCGGGCTGCCGGTCGGGAGTGAAGCGGCGGCGCAGGCCGGCAACCGCCTCCATGCCGCGCAGGGTCACCTCGGGGGAGGTCGACAGGCCGGCGGGGCCGAGGAGGCCGGGGACAGCGGCCCGTACGGCGGCCTCGGACAGACCGTGCCGCAGCAGAGCGGCCTCGATGCCCGGTGCGCCGGAGGCCAGCAGTTCCTCGGTGCTCATGCGGCAGACATCGACATAGGCACGGGTGTGCCACGCCGTGGCGGTCTCGCGCGGGGTGACCAGCACGTTGGTGATGAGGTCGGGTGCGACCTGAAGGTGGCCGCCGACACGTGGGAAGCCCTTCTCCGCGGCGAGGACGTCGAACGGCGGGTGGAGTGTGGTCCCGTCCACGGCGTCCGTCGGCAGGGCCCGGAACCTCTGCAAGGTACCCCCCACCGGGACGAGCTGGTCGTCGGTCACCGGCGAGCCGGCGACGTCGGCGAGCACGGCGCGCAGCACGTACGCGAAGGCGCTCTGCGCGTTGTCGACCGCCCACCGGTCCGTCGGCAACGGTGTTCCGGGACGCCGGTGAACAGCCAGTTCTCCCATGCCCTCGGCCCGGACGGCCACCGGATCCCGCTTCAGCAGCCCACGCAGCAGGTGGTCGGGAGAGGTGTGCATGATGTCGAAGTCGTCATCGTTCCACCCGGCCATCTGCTGGTCGGAGGAGACGACCTGCACGAGGTTCACCTCGAGCCCGGCCTGCTGGAAGTACCCGGAGTCGATGGCGTGGTAGAGATGCACGTTGCCGGAGCCGGGGAAGACGCCCACAGTCAGCTGTCGGATGGGCTCGCCGGACGGGCGCAGCGCGCTCAGCGCGGGAAGCATGACGAACTCCCTTGCATGGGTGATTCCTTTGCGTCAGAAGGCGGGACTTGTCAGGCCGTCGGCTCGGGGCGTCCCGACGGTCAGGTGACGACGGTCAGGTGACGACGGTCAGGCGGGCTTCGCTTCCTGGTTGGTGATGAAGTCGGCCGGCGGCTGCCCGGGGCTCCAGATGGCTGCCGGGAGGTCCTCCCAGTCGTTCGGCTGCCAGTTCTCGGTGATGCAGTCCATGTCGCTGGAGTACTCGATCCAGCTGCCCCAGGGGTCCTGGATGTAGTGGAAGAGGTTCGAGCCGAGGGTGTGGCGGCCCAGACCCCAGCCCTTCGTGTAGCCCTCGGCGGCCATGTTCTGCGCGCCCCTGGCGATCTGGTCGATGTCGGACACCATCCAGCTGGAGTGGTGCAGGCCGGGGTGCTCCCCCGGGACGAAGCCGAAGACGTGGTGGTCGCCGGGCCCCGAGTTGAGGAAGACGGGTCCGCCGACGATGCGGTCCGACAGGCGCAGCCCGAGCGTGCGGGTGTAGAAGGCCTCGGAGGCGCTCACATCGGAGCTGAAGATCAGCATATGGCCGAGTCGCTGGGGGCTGGTCTCCTCGGTCGCGCTCCGCCAGCGGGCCTGGTCGATCCGGCGGACCCGGTCGCCGACGTTGGCGTCGTGCGCGTCCTTGGTCCCGAACTCGCGCCAGGGGGCGATCCCTTCGTCACGAAGGTTGACGAGGTTCCCCTCGTGATCGCGGAACCACAGTCCGCCGGGTGCCTCGGCCGGCGCGTCCAGCAGCTTCAGACCCAGGTCTTCCAGGTGCCGCTGCCACTCGGGCAGCGAGTCCGGCTCCACCGCGAACGCCACGTGGTGGAACCGCTTGACCGGTCCCTCCATCAGCAACGTCTGGTCCTGCTCCCGGCCGTCGCAACGGATCACGACCGCGTTGCCGCGCTCCGCCGTCTCCAGCCCGAACGCGCTGTAGAAGCTCGCCCCCGTATCCAGTGACGGCACCTGGAGTCCGTAGTGCAGGAGACCGATGACACGCAACATGTGCACTCCTCATGGTTCTGGTGAACCCGCGTCCCGCACGGGCACCCAAGTTAAGTGTGTACACATCTGGGGCCTGAACGTCCAGAGGCCGACTAGACCTTTTTCGTTTCGGGACCACAGATCATGTCCGTCGACGCGCGCACGTCCCGCCCGCGCGAGCAGGCGCCAGGCCCTCGATGACCTGGCGCCCGGTACGGGCGAGATGCCGGCCGGGGAGCCGCACGGCCCGATGCCGCTCCCCGGCCGCGACCGCAACCAACAGGTCGCGATGCTCCTGCTGCACCACGCGTACTGGTCGCGATACCGCTCCCGCCCCGCTCCGCACCATCCATGCCGTACAGCCGGGCCGACGCCTCCCATTCCTCCCGGCACGTCAGGCACCCCGCGGCAACGGCGAGTTCGGCCTGCTTCAACTCCGCACCCGGCGGCGGGACATCTTACAGAATCACCGGCGCAGGTGGTCGTGAACCTCCACACCGGTGCGTCCGGGGTGCGAGATGACGGGCCGGGACAGGCCGACCGGCGGACCGTCCACCGCCTTCCGCGTCACTCCCGCCCCCGTCGCCTGCCCCATGAGTCCCCACCTCCCGCCACCGATCGCATGCATCCAGAAGTTCACCCTTCCCTTGCCAAAGTGTATGCACTATGGTGCTCCTGCTTTCATAGAGCCGCTTGTCGGAGGAAACATGACACCGTCTGAATGGTCGTTGGTGCAGTACCGGGTCGATGACTCGGAGAAAGTCGCCGTCGGTGTGTACACCGACGGAGCCGTGCTCCAAGGGCCGCCCGGGACAGAAGGCCTCACGCTCATGGAGGTGCTGGGCCGGTGGGAGTCGCTCGCGCCACTGCTGCGTGGCTGGGAACCGACCACGTCCGACGCCGTTGCGGGCGCCCGACTCGCGCCGCCGCTGACGTATCCCGGCAAGGTGCTCTGCGCGGGCGCCAACTACTGGGACCACATCGCCGAGATGGGCTGCGAGCGCCCCGATGAGCTGGGGGACCCGTTCTTCTTCTTCAAACCTCCGACGACGACCGTGACGGGACCAGGGGATCCAGTGCCGCTGCCCGCCTACCCGGGTGCCCGCGTCGACTGGGAGGCCGAACTGGCCGTCGTCATCGGCCGTGGCGGTCGCGACCTCGCGCCGGAGCAGGCCATGGACCATGTCGCCGGCTATCTGGCGGCGAACGACGTCTCGGCACGGGACCGGATCAAGGCCGACAAGCCGGTCGCCGAGCCCTTCACCTACGACTGGGTCAGCCACAAGGGGCAGGACGGCTTCTGCCCGCTCGGCCCCGGGCTGGTGCCCGCCTGGCAGATCACCGACCCGCAGAACCTGAAAATCAAGCTCAGCATCAACGGTGTGCTGAAGCAGGACTCCTCCACCGCGCAGATGATGGTGAAGATCCCGGAGGTGATCGCGGCGGCCAGCCGCATCACCCGACTGGAACCGGGAGACGTCATCCTCACCGGCACACCCGCCGGCTGCGGGGTACCGCGCGGCGAGTTCCTTGCTGCCGGAGATGAAATAGTCATCGAGATCGAGCGGATCGGTCGCCTGGAGAACACGGTGGTGGCGTCATGAGCAGCACTTTGACCCTGTCCGAGCTCGGCTGGTCGCAGGCACTGCCGGTTCCCGCAACCATGCAGGCCATGCTGTTCCGCAAGTTCGGGCCGCCGGACGTGCTGGAGCAGGCCACGGTGGACACACCGCGTCCCGGTCCCGGCGAGGTCCTCGTTCAGGTCACCGCGGTCGGCATCGGCCGACTGCTCGACCTCACGGCCCGCGCGGGCAACCACCCCTACGCCAAGATCGAACCACCCCACATCCTGGGCGCGGACCATGCCGGCACCGTCGCCGCACTGGGACCGGGCGTCGACTCCGTACGGGTCGGCGACCGCGTGGCCGTCCTGCCCGGTGTCGCCTGCGGCACCTGTGCCTACTGCGCAGACGGCCGCGAGGAAGTCTGCGACTCCCTGACCGTGATAGGCACCCACCACCCCGGCGCCTACGCGCAGTACTGTGCTGTGCCGGCGCGCAACGTCCACAAGGTCCCGGACGGCATTCCGGCCGCGATGGCCGCCTCGCTGGCACTTCTCGGCGCGGTCGCCGCCAACCAGATGACCCAGGCAGGACTCCGCCCCGGACACTGGGTACTCGTCCAGGGCGCGTCCTCCGCGCTCGGCTCCACGACGGCCGCCTACGCCCAGCACCTGGGCGCGAAGATCATCTCGACTTCCCGCTCGGCTGAGAAGCGCGCGGCCATGGCCGCGGCGGGAGCCGACGTCGTGCTCGACACCAACGCGCCGGACTTCGTGGAGCGGGTACGCGAGGCGACCGGCGGTCGCGGCGTCGACATCGCCGTCGACAACCTCGGTGACCCGGCCGTCTGGGACGCCACCATCGATTCCCTGACCCGCGGCGGCACTGTGGTGACCTCCGGCGCCTTCCTCGGCGGCCAGGTCAAGATCGACCTGCGTCGCGTGTACTCCGACTGCCACCGCATCCTCGGGATACGCACGGGCAACCCGGCCGCGGTCAAGGAACTGTGGACACAGGTGGAGAACGGCTTCCGTGCGGTGGTCGACCGTACCTTCCCCATCGCCCGCGCCGACGATGCCCACAGCTACATGGAGGACGACAACAGTCTCGGGCGGGTGGCGCTCACCCTGGGACCCGGGGACTGGGACGCGTAAACGCCCACCGCCCCGAGCGGTTCACGACGGTCCCCTCCACGAGGGACAATACGTCCCCCAGGCGCTGGACCTGGGGTGTAAGTCGACGACGCCCCGGCAACCGAGTGAAGACGGTGCCACGGTCCGGTCGAACGACCCTCCCGGCGGCGGCTTGACACATCGAGAACACCGTTACGGCGACGGACAGGATTCACTCCCTGCCGGCCGACGCCGATGAGCGGAGCAGCGCACTCACAGGACGCGGTCTCCCGCGTCCTGTGCAGTTCCCTCACGTACGGGGCCGTCAGTGCTCCTGCGGGGAGCATGGCCCGGCGCGACAGGCACCACCAGCCGGCCGGCCTCGGCATCAGGACTGACCGTTCCCCGCGATCCCGAGCGCTGTCCGCGTGGCCGCGGGTTCGTACTCCGGAGCGATGTCCGCCAGGACGTTCAAAGCGGTTCGCGCGAGATGGCGGGCGATCACACGTGCCGCCTCGTCCGAGTCACTCAGACGCAGCGCCTCCAGCAGCGCTTCGTGGTCTGCGTGCGCCCGGGCCCATGAGCTGGGCATTCCCAGCTGGGCCAGCCGGATGTACCGCTCGCTGTGCTCGCCGAGCGACGCCAGCATGCGCTGCAGATGCGGCCCCACAGCCTGGGTCGCAATACCGTGGAACTCCCTGTGGGCGGCGTGCCACTTGTCCGGCTGCTCCTGGCCCGCCAGTTCCCGCATGCGCTTCAGGGCCTCGCCCATACGCTCGAGGTCCCCCGCCGCGAGCGACTTGGCTGTCACGTTCACGGCGAGCGCTTCGAGCATGATGCGGGCTCCGTAGACACCGTCCAGGTCCTCGGGGTCCACTCCCCGCACCCTCGCCCGCTGGTCGGGCCGCGCGTCGATGAGTCCTTCTTCCTGAAGCAGCCGGAACGCCTCACGCATCGGCGTGCGGCTGACGCCCAGCTTCCGTGCCATCTCGGCCTGAAGAAGGGCCGAGCCAGGAGGCAACTCGCCGCTCAAGATCATGGCCCGCAGCTGTGCGTGAACGTCCAGGGCCAGACGGCGTCCGCCCACTGCCTGCCCGGGTGTCTCGACCGATAGCTCGGCTGAGACCTGCGCCTCCCCGTTCTCCGCCGACCGTTGCTCCCGGGGAATGTCGCTGCTCCTCGTGCTCATGCCACCAGAGTCTAGCGATGTGTATGCAGCTTCAGTAGCCGAAGGGCGCAAGAACAGGGCCCTGACTGAAACACCTGCCCGGGCCTCGAGCAGTATGAGGTGTCACTGTATCCACTGAGACAACAGGGCGTCGCGGCGGCGGTCGAGCGGCCAGTCCGGAGTGAAGCGGCGACGCAGGTCGGCTACCGCGTCCATGCCGTGCAGGGGCATGCCGGGTGACCTGGACAGACCTGTGGGCCCGAAGGGCCCGGCGGCGGCCACAGGCGAGTTGCCGCGCCAGAGCCGCCTCTGTGCCGCGCGCCCCGGAGATCAGTGGTCCCGAAGCGCTCAAGCAGCACAACACCGCACGTAGCACGAGCTACAAAGGCGCTGTGCGCGTTGTCCACCGCCCATCGGTCCGTAGGCGCATCGGGATTCCACGTAACAGGTGGTCGGAAGAGGTGCGCATGTTGGGTCCGGGCCGTGCGCCGATGGCAGCGGGCACCGGGTGTTCGGTAGGTGCTGCACGACATCGGTGCAGCACCGCTTGAATACCGACTCTCTGACGGCTCGACGAGTCAGTGAGGATCGCCCGGAGTGCTCGAGCCGGCCAGCCATTTCGCGCCTTCCTCGTAGAGGCGCTGCACGGCCTCCCCCGTCAGACCCGGCAGCCCGGTCTTCACCGTGAAGCCCGCCTTGGTCTGCAGGTATCCGAGATGGCGGTAGCCGACGGGGAAACGGTCAAGCAACTCCCGGTCCAGGCTGAGCGTCGCGGAGGGATCGACAAGGTCGAGACGGTCCTTCTCGTAGATGGGCTGCCGGCGCACGATCTTCCACGCGCCCTCATGACGCGCGCAGAAGTCGTAGAAGCGTCCCGTGCAGACGACATCGACCTCGACTCCGTCGACCTGGGCCCGCTGGTTGATGGTCATCTTGGTCTGGGTGATGGCGCGGTCGCCCACGACGTCGGCGGTGTGTCCGCCGAGGAAGTGCAGGATGCTGACGCCGTTTTCGAAACCTTCCCGGCTGACGGCGATGAAGTCCGTGGCCGGCCCCTGGAACCATGTGGCCGTCATCCAGCCCTCCGCTGGATGCCACACGGTGGCGAACCGTTCCCAGTCGCCGGCGTCGCGCCACAGCGCCCAGTTCTCGACCAGCCGGCGGAGTTCGTGCTGATCCGTCTCGGTTGTCGGCATGAGAGACCTCCATGAGTGTCGTAGGACTGCATCCGGGTGCATCCGGGCTCGTCCGCCATCGGGCCGACAGCGGCCGGGACGTGCGCTCAGGGCGTCATCAGTGCCTCTCGCACGGCCAGCTCCGCGTCGTGCCCATAGATCCACCCGTTGTGCGCGAAGGGGTCCGCGTTCGCGAACGACGCGTCCCTTGCCTCCTGGGCCGGCCCGTCGGGCAGGTGGTTGCTCTCCGCCCTGCCGCGGCTCATCTGCTGTACCTGGGTGGCGCGCGGGCGGCGGACGTCCTCGTAGCGGCGCAGCGCGGCAGAGGGGTCATCCGGCCGGTCGGTGAGGCAGCCCGCCAGAACGGCGGCGTCTTCCATCGCCTGCGCCGCTCCCTGCGCGAAGAAGGGGAACATCGGGTGCGCCGCGTCTCCCAGCAGGGCGACGGGCCCGTTCGTCCAGCGGGGCAGCGGGTCCCGGTCGAGCAGCGCCCACCGCCCGACCCGTTCCGCGGCCGCGAGCAGCGCCCCCAGATCGTCCGACCACCCTGCGAACTCGGCGCGAAGGTCCTCGATCCGTGCCTCGGCCGACCACGACTCCGTCGTCCAGTCGTGTGCCGGCCCGAAGGCGACGATGTTGATCTGCGTGCCCGCGGAGATCGGGTAGTGGACCAGGTGGCGGTCGGGGCCGAGCCAGAGCGTCTGGACCGGGCGGCGCGCGAAGGCCGGTGCGAGCTGTGCCGGTACGAGGCATCGCCAGGCACATATGCCCGAGAGCCGCGGTGCTCCCGCCTCGGCCACGTAGCGTCCCACGGTGGTGTGGACGCCGTCGGCCCCGACGACGACATCGGCGGACTCCCGTGATCCATCGGTGAAGGTCAGCTCGACGCCTTCGTCCACCCGGTGGAGGCCGGCGAGCCGCATCCCCAGGCGCAGTGACGTCCCGGGGACCGCTCCGCGCACGGCGTCGAGCAGGTCGGCGCGGTGTGCGACATAGCTCTGCTCGCCGAAGCGCCGCTCGCATTCCTCGCCGAGGTCCTGGGAGAACAGCACACGCCCGTCCTCCCAGCGCCGGAACTCCCACCCGACCTGCAGCGGCACCGCGCTCTCGCGAAGACGGTCCAGCCGGCCGAGGCTGCGCAGCAGTCGCACCGCGTTGGGGGAGACGACGAGGCCGGCACCGACCTCGGTCAGGGCCGGTGCCTGCTCGTACACGGTCGCCTCGATCCCGGCGCGGTGCAGGAACGCCGCGGTGGCCAGACCGCCGATGCCTCCGCCGACCACGGCCACGCGCAGGCCGGGTGCGGGTCTCTTGCCCTGGCTGGTCATTCACTGGCTCCTTCGGTGGAAGCGATGCCTGCCCCTGCGGTGTGCGCGGGCGCGAGGACGATGTCGAAGCGGACGCTGGACCAGGTACGGTCCGCGAGATCGCGTCCGTCGGGGGTGGGGGTGCCCGCAGGGTGCTCCACGAAGTCGTGGACGAGCGAGTCCTTGACGCCGAACACAGCGTCACGGGTGAGGAGTTCGTCGCCCCGAACGAAGATGTGGGTGATCAGGGTTCGCTTTCCGCCGGACCGGACGTCGAAGTGCAGGTGCGAGGCGCGCATGGGGGAACGGCCGACGGAGGCCAGCAGAGCGCCGACAGGGCCGTCGTGCGGGATCGGGTACGGGGTCGGGGTGATCGCCCAGAACCGGTAGTGGCCGTTCTCGTCGGCGACGAGGTGACCTCGTGCCGCCACACGGTCGTCGTCGTACTGCACGTCGTAGAAGCCGTCCTCGTCGGCTTCCCACACCTCGATGCGTGCCCCCGGGACGGGTTCGCCGTCGGTGCCGGTGACCGTGCCCTGGACCCAGCACGGCTGTCCGGCGGCGCCGAAGGAGAGGTCCCCGCCCAGCGGGATCCCGGGCGAGCCCTCGACGAAGAACGGGCCGAGCACCGTCGCCTCGGTCGCGTTCGCGTATGCCTCGTTGTTGATCGCGATCGTCTGCATGGACGCCCCCAGGACATCCGACAGCAGGATGAACTCCTGCCGCTTGTCGTCGGTGATGTGTCCGGCCGCGGTGAGGAACTCGATCGCGGACGCCCACTCCCCCTCGGTCGGACGCACCTCGCGCAGGAACGCGTGCAGGTGCCGGGTCAGCGCTTGCATCAACTGCTTCAGCCGCGGATCCTCGGCCGTCTCGAACGAGGCCACGACCTGCTCGACCAGGGCCTGCTCACGCCCCTGCTGGTCAGCTGCCACCCGTGCGCCGGCGTCACCGCTCTGCTCACTCGTCATCAGTTCTCCTTGCCATCGGTCATCGTGCTCGGGTCCGTGCCGGCCCACGCCGAACGCAGCAGGCGCTGGAGATCGTGGGCCGTCACCTGACGGGGATTGCTGTCCGGGACCACGTCCAGGACGGCCTGCACCGCGTTGTCGACATCGGCCTCTTCCAGCCCGTAGTCGCGCAGCGCCTTCGGCGCGTCCACGTCGTGCCGGAGCCGCTGCAGGCCCTCGATCGCCGACTCCGCGCCGAACGCGGCCGCGATCCGTTGCTCGGCTTCCGGTGCGGCGGATGCGTTGAACGCCAGTACGTGGGGCAGCACCACCGCGTGGGTCTGGGCGTGTGGCAGGTCGTACATGCCGCCCAGGACATGGCAGATCTTGTGATGCAGCCCCGAACCCGCCGACGAGAACGCCACCGCCGACAGATACGTCCCGTACAGCGTCCGCTCGCGGCCCCACAGGCCCGCCGGGTCGGCCACCACCGCGGGCAGTCCGGTCGCCAGCGCACGGATTCCCTCTGCCGCCAGCGCACGGTCGATCGGGTCCACGCGGGGGCCCCACATCGCGTCGACGCAATGCGCCAGCGCGTTCAGCCCCGAGGCGACACTCATCGGCACCGGCAAGGACGCGGTCAGCGTCGCGTCGTAGACGATGGACCGCGGCAGGACCCGCGCATCCACGCCCGTCGTCTTGCGCGCCTGCTCGGTGAGACCCCACACACTCGTGGCCTCCGAGCCCGCGTATGTGGTGGGAACGGCCACGAGGGGCAGGTCCGTGGTCAACGCGATCGCCTTCGCCAAGCCGGTGGTGGACCCCCCACCGACGCTGACCACGCAGTCCACGTGGTGCCGGGCCGTGGCGTCGCGCGCCCGCTCGGCCACCTCCACGGGAACGTGCATCACCACCTCGCTCCACCGCAGCACCACCGGCAGGTCGGCGGTGACCTGCTGCGCGAGCTCCGCCTCCGCGGCTGCCGCGATCACCATCACCCGCGAAGCACCGAGCCGTTCCACCTCGGCCCGTACCGTCGCCGCGGCCTCGCCCGAGGCGAAACACACCCTTTGGGGCAGAGTCTCGTGCTCGAACCGCGTCGACGACCTGTCTGCCGAGTCGGCGTCATGGCCGCCGGGGGCTCGCGACGTCCCGGTCATAGGCATGTCATGGCTCCTTTCATCCTTGAGCGAGATGGGCCGACGTCGCCGACGAGCGGCCAGTGGCGGCTCCCTCGGTCCGGTCAGGGGCTACGTCGGGCTCGACATCGGGTAGGACGCTCGTCCCCATCCGAAGCCCAGTCCGGTCGAGACATCCCGTCCGCGAGCAAGGCAGCCGACCCCGTCCGAAGGTTCGCCCCGGCCCGCCGTCCACGTTCCGCCCATCCGGTGAGGGGCCTCAGGGCCCGGGACAGAGATTGGGGCACCATCCCTACGTCGGTCAGTACGATGTCCGGTGAATGGACACCCTCCTGCGCGCACGTACATTCGCGAATCAGGAGGAGGTGGCGGGCAGCGACCCCGTCACCGCGGTGAGAGGAGTCGGAAAACGGCCAACAGCAGCGACCGTGGCCGCACGGTCACCTCGCGGGCCCTGGCGATCCTGGGCGCGTTCACGCCGGAACACCCGGAGCTGACGCTCGCCCAGCTGTGCCGGCTCACCGGCCTGCGCCACGCCACCGCCCACCGGCTGGTCGGAGAACTCACGGCGTGGGGAGCCCTGGAGCGCGTCGCGAGCGGCGCCTACGTCATCGGCCTGCGCCTGTGGGAGCTGGGTACTCTCAACCCCCGTGGCCTGCCGCTGCGCGTCCGGGCGATGCCCGTCATGGAAGACCTGCATGCCGCTACGCAGCAGCACGTGCAACTGGCCGTTCTCGACGGCACCGACGCCCTCGTCGTCGAAAGGATCTCCGCGACCGGAGCCGTTCCGGTGGTCTCCGGGGTCGGCGGACGGCTGCCCCTGCACGCGTCCGCCGTCGGCCAGGTGTTGCTGGCCCACGCGGGCGCGGAGCTGTTCGCCGAGGTCGTACGGGACGGCCTGGACCGCTTCACGCCCAGGACCATGACCGACCCCACCGCGCTGCGGGCCGCGTTGGCGGAATGCCGGCGGACCGGTGCCGCCGTCGTGCGCGAGGAGATGAGCCCGGACGCCTACTCGGTGGCGGCGCCGGTCACCGACTCGAAAGGCCGCGTGGTCGCGGCTCTGTCCGTGGTGGGCGCCGACGCCCGTACCCATCTGCTCGTGCCCGCGGTCGTGCTGGCCGGCCGGGGCATCTCCCGGGGTTTGGGGTCCGGCGACGGTACGTGAGAACGCTTGACGGGTCTACGTGGCTGCACCGGGCAGAAATGCATACACTTCTGGTGACTGTCGGAGTGCAACCGATCCCGTCAGAGTGAACACCCCAACCCCGCCCCCTCGCCAAGAGTTCCGTAGTCAACGCGCACCCACGGGCCCGCTTCCAGTTACAAAGCAGTGCCTACCTGCACCTCCCAGGCAGTAGGCGAGACCACCCCGGAGGGCCGACCACGCCCGGCCGCCACAAGAGACGATCACGGGCTTTTCCGCCTACCCGTATCAGGTTTCCTGCATCCTGCTCTTTACATGCCCGTCATACTGTGCACACTTAGCGGTGCGAGGTGGGTCGCGGACGATGCAGTCAGGAACCAGCAGTTGTGGCCCGGAGCCCTCCGGATGGGACACGACATGAGCGAGGAGAGCCGCCGTCCTCGCATGAGCCGAGGCGCCCAGTCGCCCCGGCGGGCCGCACGCAAGAGTCGAACCCGCTGATCCGAGCGGGCAACTTGACCCTCCGCACCTGCGGGGGCACCGGCGGACGCCGTCACGAACAACGTCCACACCCCGCACCCGAAGCGAAAAAACCCTCACCGAAAAGCGAAGCCATGTGAGAGGAACTGCCATGCACGAAAACAGTCACAGAGGAAGCCGTGGCAACACCACCTGGCCTCCGGTGACACTGCTCGTCCTTGCCATCTGTGGCATCACCGTCATTTCCGATGGCTATGACGTGGTCATCTACGGCGCGGTGATTCCGTCTCTTCTCCACGAACCCGGGTGGGGCCTGACGCCCGCCGGTGCCGGCCTGATCGGTTCCTTCGCCCTGGTCGGGATGCTCGTCGGAGCCACAACGGTCGGCACGCTCACCGACCGACTGGGCCGACGAAAAATGCTGATCTGCTGCCTGGCCTGGTTCTCGGTGATGACGGGCCTGTGCGCGACGGCCACCTCTCCGGAGGTGTTCGGCCTCTTCCGGTTCCTCGCCGGCCTCGGCCTCGGCGGCGTACTCCCGACCGCCAGCGCACTCAGCGGTGAGTACTCGAACCCCAAGTCCCGAAACCTGGTCTTCGCGATCCTCTTCAGTGGCTTTCCTGTAGGCGGCATCATCGCCGCTCTCACCGGGATCTTCGTGATTCCACGGTTCGGTTGGCAGGCTATGTTCCTGCTCGGCCTCCTTCCCCTTCTCCTGGTCCTGCCGCTGGCCATAAAGCTCCTGCCCGAGTCGATCACCTTCCTCCAGGCGCAAGGGCGGCACACCGAGGCGGAGAAGACCGCCGACCGCTGGAACATCACCTTGGACGATGACCGGAAGGCCGCCCCGGCGTCCGAGCCAGGTCAGTTGGGAACCGACCCGGACAGCATGTCGCCGGTGCGGGCCCTCTTCTCGCGCAGCTACGTCGTAGCGACTGTGTGCTTCCTGCTGATGACGTGCCTGTGCCTGTTCATGATCTACGGCTTCAACACCTGGCTCCCGGAGATCATGCGGCGCGCCGGCTACTCGGCAGGCTCCTCGCTCGGCTTCCTTCTCGTGTTCAACCTCGGAGCTGTCGTCGGCACGCTCGTCATCTCCCTGGCGGCCGACCGGCTCGGCTCCAAGCCGATCATCACCACGACGTTCCTCGTGTCCAGCGTGGCCGTGCTACTACTCAGCCTGCGGTTGCCCACAACGGTGCTCTACGCGGCCGTCGCACTGGGCGGGGTAGGGGCGATGGGAACGCAGACGTTCGTCCTCGCCTACGTCTCCAAGCACTATCCGGTACGGATGGGTGCCACGGCGTTGGGGTGGACGCTGGGCTTCGGCCGCCTCGGCTCGATGCTCGCTCCGCCGCTGCTCGGGCTCATCATCGGTGCCGGGCTGGCGTTCCAGTGGAACTTCTACGCGCTGGCCGTGCCCGGCATCATCGGAGCTCTGCTGATCGGCCTGGTTCCCCGCACACCGGAAGCGAATGCTCGGGCGGGGCATGCGGGTGAGGGCGGAACCGTGCGACCCCTCGCCGAGCAGACGTGAGCCACGCACCGACGCGACGCCCGCCGCACGTGCTCCTCCTCAAGGCCCACTGAGGGCACTCGGACCAAAGCCTCCGGGAACGTGATCTCTTGAGGAAGCCCGCGTAATGGCAGGGCCTCCGGGCAGCTCGGATCGCGAGACGAACCGAGCGCCTGGGGGCCCTGTCGCCCCGTCCGGGGCACTGCTCAGTGCCTCACGGATGTCTCGACGACCGCTGACCTGCTGGCTTCGCGCAGGTGGGAGCGGAGCTTGTTGCCGGCCTGGGTTCGGCTCAGACAGCGAGGGCGGTGACCTTCACGGCGGCGTCCACCGGCGTGCCGGTGCGCAACTCGGCCTGGACGTCGGCAAGGGCAATCGAAGCTCCGCGGGCTCTTCGCGAAGTCGTAGGCCAACCACGCAAGGGTGCTCATGCTCGACCAGCCACCTCGATCGGCGCCTGCCGCCGGCGATAGCGAAAGACGCGTTGACGTGTTCATCATCGCGTGGTGACCGCTGCGCACACTTTCCTCACCGGACAACGCCTGGCCATAAACGCTGCGCACAGGTCTCAGAGGTTGTGCGGCAATGCCTACCTGTGAGTGTCCGGCAGGGGATATTCGAACCACACGACTTTGCCGCCGCTGAGCCGAGTGCTGCCCCACCGTTTGGCGATCGTGTTGACCAGGTGCAGACCGTACTCGTTCGTGTCCGCGGTCCATGGCTGCTGGAGCCTCGGCAGCGCGGGCATGTCGTCGGTAACCTCGCAGCGCAGCACGTCGGTGCGCAGCAGCCTGAGGGTGACCGGCCGCGTCGCATGGCGCACAGCGTTGGTCACGAGTTCATTCATCAGGAGCACGACGGGATCGTCGATCGACTCCAAGCCCCAGCGGGACAGCGCCTTTCGGACCAGGCGCCGGGCGCGGCCGGGAGTCTCCCCCTCCGGCTCGAGGAACCAGTACGCCACGTCGCCCGGCGCGATTCCTTCGAAGCGAGCGGCGAGCAGCGCGATGTCGTCGTCCCGGTCGCCCGGCCCGAGCATGTCGAGCACCTCGTCGCACAGCGCCTCCAGCGGCGGCGGATGGTCCGGACCGGTCAACCGCGCGGTCGCCTCGAGCTTCACGCGCAACCGCTCTATGCCGGTCCACACCTCCTGCAGGCGCGACTCGACCAGTCCGTCGGTGTACAGCAACAGCGTGGCCCCGGCGGGCGCGTCCAGCTCGACCACCTCGAAGTCGACGCCACCCACGCCGATCGGCGCCCCCGGCAGTACCCTCAGCACCTCGGCCCGACCGCCCAGATGCAGCAGGACCGGCGGCGGATGACCGGCGTTGGCGATGGTGATCCGGTGCGAGACCGGGTCATAGACCGCGTACAGACAGGTCGCCATGCGGTCGGTACCCAGGCGCTGAGCCTGCTCGTCGAGGTGGTGCAGCACCTCTTGCGGTGGCAGGTCGAGCCCGGCCAGGGTCTGCGCGGTGGTACGCAGCTGGCCCATGATCGCAGCCGAGGTCATGGAGTGCCCCATCACGTCACCCACGACCAGCGCGACCCGGCTGCCCGGCAGCGGGATCGCGTCGTACCAGTCACCGCCGACCTGGGCCACCTCGGCGGCCGGCAGATACCGGTGCGCAAGCCGTACGCCGGGACAGCGGGGCAGCGCCTCCGGCAGCATCGTGCGTTGCAGCTCATCGGCGATGTACGCCTCCCGGCCGTACAGCACCGCTTTGTCGATGCCGAGCGCGCTGTGTGTGGCCAGCTGGGCCGCGAACAACAGATCATCGTCCCGGAAGGGCACCTGGTCCCTGCCTCGCAGGAAGACGGCGAGGCCGATCACCCGGCGGCGGCCGCGTAGTGGTGCGAGGATGGCCCGTCTCCCACCCTCCGCGGTATGCCCGTCGCCAAAAAGTTCGTGCAGCGCATCCGCAGACTCGGGAGAATTCACGAAGACGGGCCGCACCATGCGCAGCACCTCGGCGAGCGCCCCTCCAGGCGTCACCTCGCACATCTCGGCAACCTCTCCGAAGCCGAGATCCGAAAGGAAGGGTGGTGCCAGGAAGTCCTCGATGTCGTAGTCCTGCCCGCCTCCGTCCGCGCGCCATCGCCGCAACACGACAGGGCCGACGGGACGCTCGTCACCGACCGGCAGGGGGTCGCGCAGGTAGAGGACGAGGCTGTCGGCAAAGGCCGGGACAGCGGTGTCGCACAGGGCACGGCTGATCTCGTCCACGTCGAGTTCTCCGGCGATCCGGGCCGTCGCCAAGGCGACGGCCGACGCCATACCGTCCGGTTCCTGTTCGCCGTGCTCGGCGTGCTCGGCGTCGAGTGCTCGCAGCACGTCACGGGCAGCCTGACCGAACGGCCTCACTTCTGCGGGGAGACGGTGCAGGGCATCGGGATCGTGCAGAACCGCGGCCACACTCACTGTGCCGTGTGCGCGGGCGCTCACATACCTCTCCAGCGTCCCGCCCAGTCGCCATGCCTCGTGTTGGGGCAGGAGTCGCTTCAGCTCCTCTTCCGCGCCGTTGCGGAAGGTCACCACGAACGTGCCGTCGTCCTGCGGATGAAGCGACACAATGTCACTCGTGATCAGCTCGGCTACGTCGGCGACCGTGGCCTCGGGCACGAACTCCTGCCTGATCAGCTGGAGCACGGGCAGACCGATTCGCCCGACCACTGCGCACAGAACAGCAAGTTTGGCCGCCTCTGGCGAAGCTGTACCCACGAACGCCTGGACCGGGTCGGTCCGCGAGACGCGAACGTGACCGGCGTGGCTGCGCTGGACACGCCCCGTCGGAGGAATGAGCACCGCGTCACAGCCTCCTGGATCGCCGCGCATCTGCGCGCGTGCCCAGCGGCCGAACGAGTGCGGGCTCAACGACAGGACGGGAACAGGGAGCCACGGCGCCATGTCGTTTCCTGGACTCTCCAGAAGCAGCGGCATGTCAAAGCGGAGCGTGGTGCTGCCGTTGCCCGGTACGGCCTGCGCGGCAGTGACGCCCGGGAGGTCCAGCGCGCTGCGCCGCCAGAGCTTCGGGGGCAGCGGATCGAGCAGCGCCACCGGGGTGGACTGCGCCCAGGCGCGCAGCCGGCTCCAGATCTCCGAGCGGTACCAGCCGCGGGACGAGCAGTCCGAGACGACGAGGACCAGACGCCTGCCCTGGGGTGAGAGCACATGGTCGGGGCCGGCCACCGCCCCCTGATGGTCGTGGAGAAGGGGCTGCGAGTCCTCGAACGTCAGCCCCCAGGTGCGCAGCAGACGGAAGGCTCCCAGTTGGTTCAGCACACGCTCCAGCTCGGCGATCGTTTCCTTCCACACGTGCATGGTCAGCGACCGGTCGACGATCAACAGCAGGTCGAACCAACGCTCCGGAGCCGCGCGGAACGCTGGGATAAGTTCACCACTGCGCGCGTAACCGTCGACCGTCCGTTCTATGTCGAGCTCTGTGTGCAGACCAGCTACCCATGGCCGCTTGTAGGCCCGCAAGGCACGTGCCAGCTCCAGGGCCTTGGGCAGGGCACGCCCCCTCGTGACGGCAACCAACTGACCCGACACGCTGCTGGGACTGTCGGACAGTTGCTGGTGCATCGCCAAGCCAGGCCGGGGCGAGCCCGCCGCTGTCCGGCCGCTGCGCGGTCGATGCCCATGTCCACCACCGGCTCCAGGCGGCTCTGGTCCGGCTTCTGCGGTGGCCGCCGACCACCCGGTAGGTTCCCCGCGCGTGGCGGCCAGCCAGATGGCTTCGGCCAACGCCGTGGCGTCCAGGTCCAGTTCGCCGTCCGCACGGAGACGGTGCAGCACGCGCGACAGGTGGTCAGGCACGTGACAGCTCTCGCATCAGCAGTTCGACGACGTATTGCCGTCTACTGCTGTCCGGAACCGTTGTTCCGCACATTACGTGGACGGCGTTGAGCAGTTGATCGATAGCCAGGCTGTCGCCGCCGTCCAGTCGGGCGACGAACTCCTCGACGAGGTCCTTGACCGGCCCTTCGTCCTCGATGTCGATCTGCAGATGAGCCATGATCATCTGGCGGAGCAGGGGAGCTGTCGGTGCCGGCATGGTGTATCGGATGCACCGGCGCAGAAAGGCTGCCGGGAAGTCACGCTCGCCGTTGCTCGTCATCACGATGAAGGGAAACTGTGTGCAGCTCACACGTCCCCTCTCGATGTCGTGGTGCTCGTCGCCACCCCACTGCCGTACGGAAACGACGTCGTCCTGGTATCGAGCGAGTTCGGGGATCTCGTATTCGCCCCGCTCCAGCACGTCGAGCAGATCGCTGGGGAGATCGAGGTCGCTCTTGTCCACCTCGTCGATCAACAGCGCGCGAGGCTGGTCCGACGGCAGCAGAGCTGTGCCGAGCGGTCCCAGCTGCATGAAAGGCGCGATGTCATCGACGCCGCCGGACTGGCCGAGGCGCTGCGCGTGGATGCGTCCCAGGGCGTCGTACCGGTACAGCGCGTCGGTCAGGGAGCTGCGGGACGTGATGTGCCAGCGCAGCACGGCGCCGAGTTTCAGCTCATCGGCCACCTGCTCGATGACGGTGGACTTCCCCGATCCGGCCGGGCCCGTCACGAGCAGCGGCCGCCGCAGATGCAGCGCCGCGTTCACGGAGTCCACGAGTCCCGCGGGCGGTTGGAACTCCTTCGCCATCGCACGGCGCGGGAACGTCCGCCATGGCGGAGGGGGCGCGAGTTCGACGTCGCGCGGGACGCCGTCCCCGGTGTAGTACGGACTCCAGTTCATGAAACGCTCCCGTGTACGGCGTCGTGGCTGTCGAACCAACTGCAGAAGTCGAGCCATTCGAGGTCGTGCCAAACGGATCTGAGATCGGCGAGCCGATCGGAAGGGGCGGCCGAACCGCCCTGCCATCGCCGCCGGTACGCCTCGGCCAGTTCCGTCGGCAGACGCTCCCAGAACACATCCAGGAGCGCCCGTTCAGTCGGTGAGAAGTTGTGGTTCGTGTCGGGCCACAGCACGACCGGCACGTACGCCAGCAGCAACTCCATGAGCTGCTTGAGATGGGCCGGGCGATGCGTGAACGCCACCGCCCGCGTGTACCTGCCGGCCTTCAACCGGTCTCCGAGGTCCTGCGCTTGGCCCGCGTCCTGATCGGCCAGCCAGTCGACTGGGGCCTTGGCGGCGCAGGTGCTCATCCGTTCGAGGCCCGCCCGGGCGTGATCGTTGATCCACCACAGATGGGCAGGTGGGTTCAGACGCAGGCTCCAGCGCACCACCACGTCGTGGTTTACGCCCAGACGCACACCGAAGTCGGTCTCCTCGGGCTTCCAGCGCAGGAGCACCGAGGTGGGAACGGCGACGTCTACGTGTCTCAGTGGCGCGCGGCGCAGCCGAGCGTGCTTGCGCGCCCAGGCGATGGCTTCCCCGAGCTTCGCCTCGACGGCCGCCTGCGTGGGCGCGCAGGCGACCTCCGCTCGCTCGCACACCTTGCCGCCGTCCAGCAGCCACAGTCCCAGTGACTCGGGCCAGTCGTCCGCCACCGTGGCGTGCAGGCTGACGATGAGCCGCAGCCGTCGCGCGGCCTCGCCGCGGGACAGCTCCTCCTGGGCGTCGTTGAGCTCGATCCGGGCCCCGCAGGCATCTGCCCACGCCGTGACTTCGGCAGCGGAGAAGTCCAGCCCCGCGTCGGCGCCGAGTGCCGTAACGAAGCCGGTGAGGAGCGCCGTCCGGCTGTCGCCGACCCGCGGTGCGCGCAGGACGAGCAGTTCAAGGAGGTCTGTGAGCAGCATGGCGCCCGTGGTGTCCGGCACTAGCGCATACACATCGGCGGGCAGCGCCGGCAGCGCCTTGCGCAGCCGCTGGGTGGTCAGCCTTCCGCCCATCCAGGAGGTGAGGAAGGACTGGGTGGCGAGACAGGTGCGCAGGCCGTCCACGACGTGGACCGCCCGATGGACGAGGGCCGCCGGACCGATTCCCGTGCCGGTCTCCTTGATCCGTTGGATCTCGTGCCGCACCCGGTCCAACTCGTACAGCGTCCAGGGGTCCGGCCAGGCGACAGCGTGGCCGACCGCTTCCAGCGCCGATCGGAAGTCCTCGGCACCGAGCCTGCCAGGGCCGGGGCGATCGGCGCCGGCGTGCCGGGGATTGTGCGACAGCCACAACCCCTGCATCGCGAAGTGATCACCGTCGTGCTCCAGGCTGACGATGTCCTGGCCGACGACGACCTGCCGCAATGCCTCCTTGAGCGCCGATACTCCCGCGTGTGCCCCGGCACCTGGGAGGCCCTGTCTCAGAAGCTCGGCGAGCCGTCGGCTGAACACGAGGTCGTAGGCTTCCTGGTCGGCCCCGGACGCCATGAGCAGGGACACCCGGGTGCGTCCACCCCGTACGCCTCCCACGAGGGCCTTGACGTCGGGCACAGCCCCCGCAGCATGGCAGGTGTCGACCAGACCGATGACGCCGTTGACTCCCGGCTGCTCCGCCGCCTGGACGACGAGGTGGCCGACGTTCACCGCGGTGCTGAGTACGTCTGGCTTCGCGTCCGCCCCCATCATGTACAGCTCTGAGCGTCCGGGCGGCGCCATCCCATGGCCGAGGAAGGCCAGAACCAATGTGGCGCCGGCATCTCCGGCTCGCCGGGCGGCGGCGCGCACCGCGGCCTCGATCCGGGCTTGCGTGACGTTCGTGCCGTACAGCAGGGCGACTCCGCCGGCCAGTGCTGGGGAACAGTGGCCCAGATCTTCCTGCTGGAGTACCTCGCCCAAGGCGCGTGCGGCGCCCTCCAGCTCGTCCAAGCAGCCCATCGCGGTGTTCTGGGGCGCCACGACGAGAAGCAGCCGCGGGGCGGTCATGCAGATGCCCTCTCCCCGGCGAGCCTGATGGCCTCCACTACCGGACCGGCCACGCTTGCCTGCGCCAGGTACTTGGTGGCTGTGTGGACCCATATACCGTCGGAGTCCACCCGGTCGCTCACCGGAAGGCAGCCACCGGTGTTGGGCAGCACATCGCGCTCCAGCCACGGACGCGGGGCGATGATGTCGTCACGGTCCCAGAAGTTGCGCCAGCGCTCCACGCACTCCGGAGCGGCAGGCGGCTGGGGCCGCAGCCGAGGGTGTACCACGGTGCGCATGCCGATCGGGGATCCCAAGGTCACGAGCAGCGGTATGGGACCACGATGGTGGTGCAAGGCCTCCAGGGTGACGACGCTGCCGAGGGAGTGCGCGATGACGACGGTCGGCCGGTCGTCGTCCAGGAAGCCGAGGACTCGGCTGCGGACACGCTCGTCGAGAGTGCGTCCGTCGCCGTCCGGCTCGGCCCTGGCCAGATAACGGGTCACTTGGGATAGGTGCCCTGCCATGAGCCGACCGCTCGCCCACTGACCGCCCCGTCGCACTCCAGGCAGGGCCAACAACGTCGTGCAAACATTCACCAGCCGCCGTACGAGGTCTCCGCTGCCCTGAGCCTGCTGTGTCGCCGTCAACTCCGCCCGAGCGTGCTGCAGGACGCGTCGCTCACCGTCGTCAGCGCACATCGTCAGCAGCGTGTCGACCAAGTACTCCAGCAGATGCCGAAGCTCCTCGTCCTCGGCTGCCTCCACGAGCGGTGCCGTGCCGCCCTGGGCCTGCGGGAGTACGAACAGGTCCCCGTAGTAGACGAAGGAAGTATCGACCAGGCCGTTTTGTGTCAGGGCCGATGCCTCCCGTGAGTGCCCCGCCTTGCGGGCTCCGACGGCCAGAGCGGCGAGCCATGAGTCACGATCCGCCTCTGGGTCCCGCACACCGCCGATCCCATGGATGAACACCAACGCCGGTCTCACGCCCCAGTCCCCTCCCCCGACTACATCCCACCGCACGTGCGCACCAGACCAACAGCGCGACGTGCGAAGGCAGTCGACGCGTTCCGCGTGCCTGGAGGAAGGTCGAGGTTAGCAAGCGGAGCGCCGGCGCGGGCGAAGCCCGCGTCGGCTGGAACCACTCACAAGAGCCCGGAGGGACATGCAGACGTCTCGGTCCACCCCCGCCGACGCGAGGGTGTCACGGCGAGGACGCCGGAGTGGGCGGGGTGGTGACGGACGCCACCTGGCACCATTTTCAGCAACATCAACCTCGTCGGCGTGCAGAGAGATCCGGTCAACGAACCGGAGAAGCGGTCCGGATTCCTCCCGTCCGCTCACTGGTGCGCCAAGGCGGCCGCGCACGCACTGCCCTCTCATTCCGACCCGTCACGAGGCGCATCTGGCAGAGCAGCCCAACACCCATGAAAGCGCACGAGCGTGTGCGCGCGTGACCTTCGCTGCCGCAAGGTCGATACTTCCAACAGGTGCGATCCCACCGACCCGCGTCCAGCCACTCCAGAGACCTGACGGGCCGTCACCAGAGTCGGCATCAGTACCGCCAGAGCCCATCCACGACCGCCATGAACCACCATGAACCACCATGAACCACCGAGATCGACAACTGATCAAACCCATGCTGACCTACTAAAACGCAGGTCAGAGGTTCGTCTGATAATTTCACCAGGAGGTACCCATGAGAATGCTCATCAACGTCGCCGAGAGCGTTGTCGCGGACGCGTTGCGGGGTATGGCGGCTGCTCATCCCGAGTTGACCGTGGACGTGGAGAACCGGGTGGTGGTGCGGCGGGACGCGCCGGTGGCCGGGAAGGTGGGGCTGGTTTCCGGGGGTGGCTCGGGGCACGAGCCGTTGCATGGTGGGTTCGTGGGGCCCGGGATGCTGTCGGCGGCCTGTCCCGGTGAGGTGTTCACCTCACCCGTGCCGGACCAGATGGTGCGGGCCGCGGCTGCCGTCGACAGTGGGGCCGGGGTGCTGTTCATCGTGAAGAACTACACCGGTGACGTGCTGAACTTCGACATGGCGGCCGAACTCGCCGAGGACGAGGGCATCCGGATCGCCAAGGTGCTCGTCAACGACGACGTGGCCGTCACCGACAGCCTCTACACCGCCGGGCGGCGCGGCACGGGCGCCACCCTGTTCGTGGAGAAGATCGCGGGGGCCGCCGCCGAGGAGGGGCAGCCGCTGGAGCGGGTGGAGGCCCTGGCCCGGCAGGTCAACGAGAACTCCCGCAGTTTCGGGGTGGCCCTCAGCGCCTGCTCCACTCCGGCCAAGGGCAGCCCCACTTTCGATCTCCCCGCCGGAGAGCTGGAGTTGGGCGTCGGCATCCACGGAGAACCGGGGCGTGAGCGGCGCGCGATGATGACCTCGCGTGAGATCGCCGACTTCTCGGTGAACGCCATCCTGGACGACATGAGCCCGCGCAACCCGGTGCTGCTGCTCGTCAACGGCATGGGCGCCACACCCCTGCTGGAGCTGTACGGCTTCAACGCGGAGGTGCAGCGCGTGCTCACCGAACGCGGGGTCGCCGTGGCCCGCACCCTCGTCGGCAACTACGTCACCTCGCTCGACATGGCCGGCGCGTCGGTGACGCTGTGTCAGGTCGACGAGGAGTTGCTGCGGCTGTACGACGCGCCGGTGCGGACGCCGGGGCTGCGCTGGGGTGTGTGAGGGAGCCGACGGCCGCCGCGCCTGACCGGGTCTCGCGGCCCCGTCCCTCACCGTCAGTCAATTCACGTACCACGCAAGGAGGTTCCGTGCTCGACGCCGACTTCTTCCGCCGTTGGATGACGGCTACCGCGGCCTCGGTGGAGCGCGAGGCCGAGCGGCTCACGGCGCTCGACTCGCCGATCGGGGACGCCGACCACGGCAGCAATCTGCGCCGCGGGTTCGCCGCCGTGGCCGCCGTGCTGGAGAAGGAGGCGCCGGACACGCCCGGCGCCGTCCTCGTGCTCGCCGGACGGCAGCTGATCTCGACCGTCGGCGGCGCGTCCGGCCCGCTGTACGGCACCCTGCTGCGCCGCACCGGAAAGGCGCTCGGTGAGGCGGCCGAGGTGAGCGAGGATCGGTTGACGGAGGCGCTGCGCGCCGGGGTCGACGCGGTGATGGCGCTGGGCGGAGCCGCGCCCGGCGACAAGACCATGATCGATTCGCTGGTCCCGGCGGTCGACGCGCTCGCCGAGTCGTTCGCCGCCGCGCGGGCCGCGGCCGAGGAGGGCGCCCTGGCGACCACACCGTTGCAGGCCCGCAAGGGCCGGGCCAGCTACCTCGGCGAGCGGAGCATCGGGCACCAGGACCCCGGGGCCACGTCCGCCGCGCTGCTGATCGCGGCCCTCGCCACCGCCGCCGGGAGCCCGGAGGCCGCCGGTGTCTGACGAGAAACTGGTCGGCATCGTGCTGGTGTCGCACAGCGCCTCCGTCGCCGCCTCGGTCGCCGAGCTGGCGAAGGGGCTCGCCGGTGCGGGGGGCTCCGTTCCCGTCGCCCCGGCCGGCGGCACCGAGGACGGCGGCCTGGGCACCAGTGCCGAGCTGATCTCGGCGGCGGCCGCCTCCGTCGACCGGGGAGCCGGGGTCGCGGTCCTCACCGATCTCGGCAGCGCGGTCCTCACCGTGAAGGCACTCCTCGCCGAGGGCGACGAACTCCCCGCGGACACCCGTCTGGTCGACGCCCCGTTCGTCGAGGGCGCCGTCGCCGCGGTCGTCACGGCCTCGACGGGCGCGGACCTCGCGGCGGTGGCGGCCGCGGCTTCGGAGGCGTACGCGTATCGGAAGGAGTGATCCTCCGAGGAACCCGACACGGCTTCGGGG
>NZ_JBHVDX010000125.1:0-28728 GCF_042802555.1 Streptomyces sp. NPDC057474
ACCGGGGGTACCCGGAGCGGGCGCGGCGGGCGCGGCGGGCGCGGCGGGCGCGGCGGGCGCGGCGGGCGCGGCGGGCGCGGCGTCCTGGGGCTCGGCGCTGCCGGGCGCTGCGTCGGCGGGGTCAGGGGTGCCGTCCTGAAAGACGGGATTCTGAGGAGTGACGTTCTGCGGAGCGGCGTCCTGAGGGACAGCGCCCTGGGTAGGGGGGTCCTGCGGAGCCGAACTCTGCGCAACGATGTCGTGCGGAGCCGAACTCTGCGCAACGGTGTCCTGCGGAGCGCCATCCGCCGGGTCGGTTCCGTCGGTTCCGTCGGAGACGTCCTCCGCCTTCGCGTCGCCGCCGGGGTGCACGCCTACAGCGGTAGCGGCCTCGCCGGGCTGCTCGCCCTCAGCGGCACCGGCCTCACCGGCCGCCTCCGTAGCGGTCGGACCCTCGGCGGCCGCACCGCCGTCGCGGCCCTGGCTGTTACCGCCCTGCGCATCCTGACCCTCGCCGGACGAAACGGCCTCGGCGGGCTGCGCGACGGGGGCATCACCGGCCCCAACACTCGCATCCGCACCGGCATCGGCTGCGGCACCCGCGCTGTCCTGCCCCTGAGGCTGCGCCTCCGCGGCCGTACCGGATTGCGTCACGCCCCCGGCATCAGGAACCCCGGCACCGTCACTGCCGCCGCCACCGGCCACGGCCCCGGCATCGGAGCCCACGGCGCTCCCCGACTCCCCGTCCGCCACCTGCGGCGCGTTCAACTCGAAGTCACCGGCACCCACTTCACCACCGGAAGCAACGCCCGCAGCCACACCCATGTCAGGCACCGCACCCGAAGGCGAACCCGTACCAGCAGCCGTACCGGCATCCCCGATCTCACGCTTCAGGGCGGCAGCGGAAATCCGCATGGTCGCGCCACTCTCGATCTCCCCGTGGTCGAAGCCGGTCTCGGGCGCGGCGGCCACCGGGGGCCAGGGAGGCGGAAACGTGCCGGGCGCGCCGGACATGTCGACAGGAGGACCGACCGCCGGCGCGGACGGAGGCGCGGACGGAGGCGCGGACGGAGGCGCGGACGGAGGCGTTGCGGAACCGACGACCGGAGGAACGACCCCCGCGCCCGCGCCCGTGTCAGCACCCGGACCCGGTTCCGAACCGGCCCCTGCCGACGAGGCGTTCTGCGTGTACCAGGCAGGTGGCGCGTAGTCGATGGTGAACTCGCCCGTCGTCTCGACGGCGGACTCCGCGTCGGGCTGGCCATCGTCGGGTGTGCCCCAGCCCCCGCGCGTCCCGTCCCGATCGCTACTCACAGTTCCTCCTGGTGTGGTCGAGCACCCTCATGCCGTGCTGGGGCGACCGTTCCTGTCGTCCGATTCGCCGGGCTGGTCCCCCCTCGGGCCCCGGGCAGATGTCGCACAGTCCGTACCGCCCGCTTGCGGGCAACTCGCGACGTGCTGTACCCCAGCCTAATCATCAAAACCGCGGGCCCGGCAGGCCCGTCTCTCCCGACCGGCTTCGACGAAGTACTCAAGTGCCCCAACAGTGGAACAACTTGGGCATATGATCTCGGCTGCATCTTCATTCGCCGGGCTCGTCCCGAAGAGTCGGCTCAGTCCATGCGACGTGCCACACCCAGGAGACCGGTCTCCGCGTCCGTGGCCTGCGTCATCACGTACTGCCGGTCCCGCTCCGCGCACCACAGCGTGATGCCGTCCTGCAGCCCGGGCAGGGACCGGGTCTCGGGATGCGGCAGCCCTATCACGCGCCCGATCTCCGTCGCCTCGTCCGGCGACACCCGCTGGATGCCCACGACACGAGCCTGGCGCATCAACCGCGGCGCGACCGGACTCAGATACGGAAGCAGCGTGAGTACGGACTGCCAGGGTGCTGACGTCACGCGTCCGCGCGGCGGCCGCATGCCGCAATCCCGCACCACCAGCACCGGGGTGCCGGCCGACGCGCCCTGTGGTGGTACGCGCCCCACGTCGTACACGGCCAGGCCGTTCTGCCCGCCGCCCATGGCGTGCACCAACGGCATCCAGGCCTGTGCCCGTGCCGTCTCCACGGCCACGCGTGCCCCCGTCGCCGCCGTGCGCAACGCCAGGACCTGGGCCGTCCACAGACCGCCGATGAGGACGATGTCGAAGGGGGTCGGGCGGTTGACCCCGAGAACGGCGGGCCGGCCCTGTTGGTTGACGCCCACCACCACACCGTCGTCTCCGATGGGCAGGGAGAGCGCACCCGTCTGCTCCACGGGCAGCGTGTGCCGCGGGTGCCGGGGACCCAGCAGCCCGAACCCGGTGCGCAGCCGCTGCCCGAAGCCCGTGGCTCCCGGAGTGCCTTCGGACGAGGATGAATGCGAGGCCGAGGTCGTCATGGTCATCAGCGGGCACCTCCGAGCGGCAGGGTGGCGAGAACGCCGGGGAGCTGTTCACGGTCCAGTCGCACGAGCCCGGTTCGCGCCTGCCGCGCGGCATGCTCCAGATCACGTCGTGCGTCGGTCAGCTCCTGGTTGCTGCGTCCGGTGATGCGAAGGTGACCGGTGATGGCCACATCCTGACGGTCGCCCTTGGCCAGCGTCAGACTGAAGGTCGTCGCCAGCGCGGGAACCGCGGTCAGCTGTGCCACCAACTCCGCCAGCGAGGTGCCGGAGCCGCCCAGCTGAGGCCAGCGGCGTACCCAATACGTGGTGTGCCGACGGTTGTCACAGCGCCAGCTGCGGCTGGACTCCTCGGTCCGCCGCTGCGGCGCCTCGTCCGGCCCGGTCTGGGCGGTCTGCGCGGTCACCATCGGGTTGGCGCACGCGGAGGTGGCGATGGCAGCCGTCAGCTCTTCCTCCGTGAGCACGTTCGCCCGGAAGCCGGCGCCCGTCAGTCGGCTGGACAAGTGCTCCGCCGCCCGCACCAGACACTTCTGCGCCCCCCGCAGCCCACCGCCGCGCGCGGCCACCGCCTCCGGGCACAACTCGGGGTCGAGTTTGAGCGCGATCCACATGATGCGTACCGCGGGGGCGCCGGTCTGGGCCTGGAGCGGCGCGTAGTTGCTCACCACGACCGACTGCCGGGGGAGATGCAGCGCGGGCGCCGGCTGTGTGTGCACCAGGATCTGCGCCGACTCCAGCACGATCCCGTCGACTTCGAGGACATCCTGCACGAGCGCGACGGGCAGCGGTCGGTGACCGCGCTCGGCGCGCAGTGCGCCGGTGTCCGCCTCCAATTGGAGCACCGCGGTGAGGAAACCTCCGTCGCCCACCATGCCAACCGGCCGCTGATCGCGGCGGTCGCCGCGGTTGAAGCTGTACGTCCGCAGGCTCGGATCACACTCCACGGCGGGTGCGAGACCGGAATCGATCCCCGAGAGCACCGGCGTGCTCGCGGCTTTGCGCATGCGGGCACGCAGCGCCAGCAGTGAGCCCAACCACTCGGGCAGGGAGTGCCCACGGCGTCGTACTAGGGCGAGTACGACCAGCACCGCGGCGGCGGCGATCGCCGCAATGAGTACGGCCGTGCCGAGGAGCCATCCGACCACCACGAGGGCGGCCGCCGTCTCCAGCATCACCAGCCGCTGTACCGCGAACGAACCCCCGTGGCCCGAGCGGGACTTCAGATGGGGCGAGACGGATCCGCGGTACGACGCGGAGGCGGCAGGTGTCGCTCCCGGCCGTGCTGTCGGAGAGGGGGAAGAGGAGCCGCGCGAACGCGACCGGCGCGCGCCACCCGATTGTGGTCCCGATTGCGATCGCGACCGGGCCCGTGTTGCGGAAGCCATTGCTCCAAAACCCCCGAACTCTCCCGAAATTCCTTGTTGCTCAGGGCCCTTCAAAGCCTGAGCACCCTGCCCGTGCCACCAGCACAGTCACGCAACAGGCATAGTAGGGGGCGGCTCTGACAGCCTGGGCACCAGAGGCATTCGAGGACGGGGACGGATCTTCACGATCCCCCCATGGCTCCGCACGGGGAGAGAGCGGACACAGATGGCATCACGGCGGGACGAACTCAACGCCTACACCTTTGCGAAGCGCCGTACGCTCGCATCCTTCCTTCAGCCTTCTCCCTCGGGCTCGGAGGAGGGCGCCCCCAGGCCCCTGCGGGCGCTGTGGCCCGGCGCCGTCGTCGGTGTGGTGATTCTCGCGGTGTTCGGGGGCATCGGCGTGTTCAGCCCGACGGCACCCAAGGGCTGGGCCGAGACGGCGGAGCACGTCATCGTGGCGAGCGATTCCACCACCCGGTACGTGGTGCTGAAGACGGACGGCCAGAAGCAGCTGCATCCGGTTCTCAACATGGCGTCGGCCAAGCTGCTCCTGGACCCCAGCAAGGCCGACATCATCACGGTCGACGAGAAGATCCTGGACAGCGGCAAGCCGCCGCACGGTGTCACGATCGGGATCCCCTACGCCCCCGACCGCCTGCCCACCGCCGACGAAGCGGAGATCGCCAAGCGCTGGGCGGTGTGCGAGCGTCCCGGTGACGGCGGCCGCGCCATCCAGAAGGCCGCGTTCGTACTGGCCGAGAAGGAGTTCTCCCGGACGGGAGGCTCCAACAAGCTCTCCGGCGGCGACTTGATGTACGTCGTCGGCCCGGACGAGAAGACCCAGTACGTGGTCGACGCCCGGGGCACCGCCTACCAACTGACCGACCCGACCGACACCGAGCTGCTCAAGGCCCTCGACACCCAGGGCCGCGACCCACAGCGAGTGTCCCAGGAATGGCTCGACACCCTCCACAAGGGCGACCCGCTCTCCATCCCGGAGATCGACGGTACGCCCGGCACCAAGGCGAACGCCTCCACCGGCCTTGAGCAGTACGACAAGGTCGGCGAGGTCATCAAGGCATACGACGGCCAGCGGATGCAGTACTACGTGGTGTTGCGGGGCGAGGTGGCCCAGATCTCCGAGTTCGTCGCCACGCTGCTGCTCAACAGTGGTGACCTCGTAGGCGTCGGACAGGCGGGCGAGGCGCAACAGGTGCACCCCAGCGTGGTCGCCGACAGCACGACCTTCGAGGCGGACAAGACCTGGCCCACGTTCAAGCCGAAGACGGTGAACGACGGTGCCAGCGCCACCTCCGGCCGCAACACCGTCTGCAACGTCCTGCTCTCGGTCGGCTCGAGGGGGAAGACGACGCTGTCCACCTGGGTGGGCACCGAATTCCCCGCCCAACTGCCCACCGGTTCCTCCAGCGCGTACGTCACCCCCGGGTCCGGCCAGCTCTACCGTCAGTTCCAGGGCACGGAGACGACGGCGGGCGGCGTCTTCCTGGTCACGGACACAGGCCTGCGTTATGCCCTGCAGTCCAACAGCGACAGCGACAGCGCCACCGACGACGAGGGCATCGGTACCTCCGCCAAGCAGCGCGAGGAGGAGCTGAACGAGGCGAAGATCGCCCAGACCCGGCTCGGCTACGAGACGGTGACGCCCTCTCCCGTTCCGGCGCAGTGGTCGACGTTCCTGCCGACGGGCCCGCGTCTGTCGGAGGCGGCGGCGCGCCAGCCGCAGGGTTCGTAGACGCGCGGTAGAGGGGAGCGAAGCGATGTCGAAAGCGAACGCGAGGGCGCTGCAGGCGCGGAGCAGCCGGAACGCGGGGACGTGGGGGCTCCGAAGCGGCCGGGGCGCGAGGCCGGCGGCCTTGGCCGCCGCGATCGCGCTGATCGCCACCACCCCGGTACTCGCCCTGCCCGCGACCACTGCCTGGGCGGACGGCAGCCAGTGCACGTTCGAGTCGAAGAACTACGCGGGCCGTCCCTGGGCGCTGCAACGCGTCAACCTCGACGAGCTGTGGGCGCTTTCCACGGGAAAGAACGTCCAAGTGGCCGTGATCGACACAGGGGTGGATGTCAGGAACCCTCAGCTCACCAAGGCCGTGGACGCCCGCAGGGGCGCGAACTACCTCCCCGCGAAGAACTCCAAGGGCGAGAAGATCGACCGCGGCAACAGCCAGGGCACCACCGACACGGTGGGCCACGGCACGCGCGTGGCCGGCATCATCGCGGCCCGCCCGCTGAAAGGGACCGGCTTCGTGGGCCTGGCCCCGGACGCCGAGATCATTCCGATCAAGCAGAACAACGCGGAGGGCGACGGAACGGCCCTCACCCTGGCTTCGTCGATCCGTCACGCGGTCGACGTGGGCGCCGACGTCATCAACATCTCGCAGGACACGGCCAACGCCGTGAGACCCGACTCGAGGCTGGAGGGGGCCGTCGACTACGCCCTCGACAACAACGTCGTGGTCGTCGCCTCGGCCGGCAACGACGGTCTGGGCGGCAATGTCAAGGTCACCTACCCGGCGTCGTACGAGGGCGTCCTGGCGGTGGCGGCCTCCGACCGCAACAACGAGCGGGCCTCCTTCTCACAATCGGGAGAATTCGTAGGAGTCGCCGCCCCCGGCGTCGACATGATCTCCACAGTCCCCGGCGGCGGCCACTGCTCCGACAACGGTACGAGCTTCTCGGCGCCGTACGTGGCCGGTGTGGCGGCCCTCCTGAAGTCCAAGTACCCAGAATGGACAGCCCAGCAGGTCGTCGCCCAGATCGAGCAGACGGCGGAACGCTCGATCCCCGGCCACGACCTCCTGGTCGGCTGGGGAGTGGTCGACCCCGTCAAAGCCCTGACGAACGTGGACCCGGAGCACCCTGTCGAGACCCCGAAGCCCGAGGGCGGAGTGGCCAGGGGCGAGGCACCCTCGGTCACCCCGCTGCACTTCGGTGAGACGGCGGAGGAACGGAACACCCGCCTGGCGACGTATGCGGTCGTGGGCGGCCTGGTGCTGGTGGCGGGCCTGAGCGGCACGGCGGTGGCGGTGCGGGACTCGCGGCGCAGGCGGCGTCGGCCGGGACGCGAGGCATGGACGCGCTGACCAAACTGAACGTGCTGGGCCTGGCCCTGTCCGCCGTACTCCTGGCCATGGCCTGCGTCAAGGCGGACCGGGTACGCGCCTGGCGTTCCAGCATCAACCCGTCGGCTGAGGAACTGCCGGACGCGGCCTTCACCGTCGCCCGCGTCATCCTCGTCGCCATGGCCGGCCTCGGCATCTACCTGGCTGTCCAGGGCCAATTGACCCGAAACTCAAAGGGTTCTATTCGAGGGTGTAGCGGACGTGGGGGCCGCCGAAGTAGCCGCGGACGATGTGTGGCTGACGTTGGCGCCGGTGGAAGAACCTGCGAGTTTCGGCGGCGAGTTGGGCTTGGTCACGGGCCCGGCTGTGCATCGGAAGGCTCCGTTTGAGGTCGGCGTTGACCAGTTCGTCGGGGTTCAGCTCCGGTGAGTACGACGGCAGGAAGTGCAGCTCGATCCGGTCCGGGTGATCGGCGAGCCAGGCGCGGACCTTGCGGGAGCGGTGCGCGGAGTGGCGGTCCAGGACGAGGTGCACCTTGCGGTCGAAGTGGCCGACGAGCCGGTCCAGGAAGCGGCACATGACGTCGGCGTCGAAGGTCTCGGTGAACACCATGAAGTGCATGCGGCCCTTGGTGCTGATCGCGGACATCGCGTTCACCGAGAACCGGTTGCCGGTGCGGCGCACGACCGGAGTGTGTCCCTTGGCGCCCCAGGTGCGGCCGGTGACCTGGTCGGAACGGATGCCGACCTGGTCGGCGAAGAGCACCTCCCCACCCTCGGCCTTCGCCTTCGCGTGGATCGCCGGCCAGGTCTCCTCCCGCCAGGCGCGGACCGCTTCCGCGTCCTGCTCAACGGCACGCTTGTCCGGCCGCTGGAACGACAGCCCCAGCGGCGCAGGTACTTGCCCACGCCCTGCTCCGTCAGCCGCACCCGGTACAACTTCGCGATCAGGTCCCTCACACCGGCTCGCGTCCACAACTGCCCAGCCAGCCCCAGGTCACAGGGGCGGTGATCCAGTACGGCCTGCCGGATCGCCTGCTGCTCGACCGTATCGAGAACTTGGTGCTCGCCTGGGCGCCGTCCCCGCGGCTGGGCCACGAGCGCCCCACGCCCGCCGGCCAGCCACTTCGCCCACCAGTTGTCCACGGCCTTGAGCGAGACCTGAAACACCGCCGCGACATCCTCGCGAGTCCGGCCTCCGACCAGCGCGGCCACCGCCCGTAACCGAAGGGCCTCCTACGCTGATGGCGACAACTGCCGTGCATCCCACACCAGTTCACTCATGTAGGGATCAACGACCCAGAACAGCTACCGTTTCGGATCAATAACGCCTTCACCTGTGGCAGGGCAGCGGCAGGGCATTTTCGTGAGGGATCCAGCCGTTGGACACGAAGGAATGCCCAGCAGGCTCGGCCTGCATCAATCACACTGGTCGGAGTCCTCAATGGCCTCGATGTAGTCGGTGATGAGTTGTTTCATTGCGGCAGCATCTCGATGCTTTGAGCCGACAGCCTGGACTGCGGCGTAGAGCACCTGATCCTTGTGCTTGCTGCTTTGACAGCTACTAACCTTGCCGAAAGCTTGATATCCCGAGTAGGTGTACCTGCCGTTGTCCGTCTGTTGATCCGGGTCATCGAGAGTCATACCCCGAGCAAATTCAAAGACGCTCATATCGTTCCACCACTCTTGAGAAGTTTGAACGATCAGCTTGCCGTCGACGGAAACGGCGCATTTGAGTATTCCTCGGGAATCCGTAGTGATCTTGGTTGTGAGCCCCTTTCCGGAGGGAAGAAATGCGGACAAGGCTTTGGCGTTGATGGATGTTCCGCACGCAGATTTAGGCACTGAGTATTCACGTTTCTCTTGATCTCCTGTGCACCCTGAGAGGGTGACGAGGAACACAATCGCCCCGCAAATGTATACCGGCCGGTGCTGCCGCCTGTAGGCGCGAAAATTCACGATGTGCTCGCTATGTTGAGAGTTCATCCGGCAGTGGTTGTGCTGCCGGGAGCCTGGCCACTCAGGATGGCGCGTGCATTGAGGTAGCCTTGTCGAGCTCCCTCTCTGGACCAAGTTTCGATATCCTCGGCATTGGGCAATCCATGCTGTGTGGCTGCGGCCTGTGCGCCCGTCCCGACATATTCGTTGTTCGTGATAAGGGCGGCTTGCCAGGCGTCGCCCATTTGTTGGTACTTGTCTGCCAGGGCGTTTCCTTCGGCGTCCTTGAAAACTTCTTCCAGGACTACACTTGTTACCGTGCCGGCAGCGCCACCCGCCAATGCCCCGATCCATGGTGTCGCGACGAAGGATGTTCCGACACCCACTGCGGTTCCAACGCCACCAGAAATGGAATTCTTGTACTGGGCAACCGAGTGGTCGTATGCCTTGTCCTCTTCTGAGCCGGGATTCCCGATGGCTTCCTGGCGGCCGAGCGAGAGTGTGCCCGAAACTTCTCCCGACCGTTCAGAAATGTACTCAACAGTGGTTTTGGTGTCATCGGAGAAGCGCTGGTCGGTCGGCAGGTCTGGGTTCAGGTGGTGGTCCATCAGTTTTGCCATGTAGGCTTCCTGGCCAACCTCGACGGCAGCGTATCCTTCGTCGTTCTGCCCCACTGCGAAGAGGAACTTGGTCACATCGGTGTGATTCAGTTCGGCATCGGCACCTGCTACTGGATAAAGCCTCTCGATGTCAGCCCAGGCGCTGGACTCTTCATCCCTTCCTACGTCACTCACCGCCCTGTTGATGTCCGGCAAGTACTCTGAGGTCATCTGCCCCATACTGTCCGACATGTACTCGTTATCGGTGAGACGTCCGGGGTCGTCTCCTACGGATGTGACCACGGCGTTGAACAGCTTTGCTTGCTGATCATTGTGGGCAGGGGTGTCCAAGGTCGGCCTCTCCCCAGCCGGATGCCCCGTAGTCGCCGCCTCGAGCGCCAATGCCAGATTGTTCTGACCCGTATGTAGATCATCGCCCTTCGCATCGACCTCCTGAGGCCAGTCCCGCTCCTCGAACAGGTACTGGAAGTTAGAGAGCGACACTTTGCCCTTGTAGGTGTCGGCGTCGTCCGAGTCCCGCTCGAAGGGGTTGTCCGGGTTGTCCTTCGAGATGTACTGCTGGCTGAAGAAATCTGTAGCTGCGTCAGGGCTGTTGGAGAGGACCTTCAAGTATCCTGTGAGCGGATCGGAACCGCTGTCCTCGCCAATCCGGTTTAGCCAGGGACTGCCGCCCATGTGCTGCCAGACTCCGTTGCCATGCTCACCGTTGCCGGTGAACTTGCGCTCGGTGTCCATGAGCTTGGTGCCGTAGTCGTGCAGGAATCGGTCGTCGTAGTCGCCGGTTCGCATCAGGTTGCTCATGACCTGGAAGCCCATTGGGCCGCCGCTGGTGCCGTAGATCGGCTTGTCGCCGATGTCGATCATCTGGCGCTTCCACTCAATCATGGCGACGGAGTCACTTTGCGAAGCATGGGCCAGTGTTAGGCCAAGGTTGCGCTGGAGGTCGTCGAACTGGTCGAGGCGCTTGTGTCCGAGTTCGTAGTTTCCTCTGTTGGCGTCGGTGACACCGGTCCAGAACTCAAGAGTCTTCTTCGGACCGAGAGTTGTTGCGAACGTTTCGGCGAAGAGATCATCGTTGGCGTACTTCTTGAGCCCGACGTTGAGCCTGTCGAAGTCGTTGACCGAAAGGTCGTCGGGGTCCTTCCTGGCAAGCTTCGCCAGTTCCTTGGCTGCTTTGACGGCCGCGGCCGCGGAATCCCGGTTGGAGTAGTTGGCGTCCGAGAAGCCCAGAGTGCTCTGATCAGAGATGGCGCGCAGGACGGTGTTGGCCGAGTCGTCGCTCTGGGAGGCCTTGTCCAGAATCCCCTGGACCTCGTCGCGAAGCGCGTTGATGTCGCCCTGGTTGTCCGAGTCCGTCTTGGCGCGTCCTTCCGGAGGAACGTCCGAGGTGACGGTGAATCCGCCCTCGTACCCGATAACCTTCAGGTTCTTCTTTCGGCCGCGCTCAATGGCCTCGGTAAGCTGCCGGTGATAGCCCTTCAGCTCGCCTTGAGTATCGTTGAGAATGCTGTGAATGGTCTTGGCCTGGGTGTGGGCATCGGCGAACTCGCCCGCCGTCTTGCCGATGAACTCCTTGGACACCTGGGCGTTCATACCGGCCCAGTTGGCCTTGTTGGCGGCCTGGTGCAACCCGTCTTCGGCATCCTTCTTCAGGTCTTCGAGCCGATCGACGAGCGTCGACCAGTCGGTGACGGCGTCATCGAGCAGTTTGAAACTGGCGTGGAGGAGAGTGTCGAGCTGCATCGGGCTTCGTCCTCAGAGCAGGGAAGTAGGGGGAAGTGGGAGCGGGTTGCTTCCGGCGCTGCCGTATCGGTGTCGGGCGCTGCGGTGAAACCATGCCGGTATCGGTCCAAGCCGCCGCTAATCCTTCTTCTTGCTCTCGTCCGGGTAGTAGATGGGGTTCTTGTCGCCCGGCTTCCCGACCCGTTCGTCGAAGCCGGCGTCCAACGCGTCGATGCTGCTCATCTGCCGCTGGATGAAGCCATCGTCACCGGTGTGCAGGTTCGTGGTGACGTGCATGTGGTTCGAGATGTGCGCGACGGCGTCCATCAGGGACTTGAGCTGCTCTTCCCAGCGGGTTGACACATGCTTGAGGCCGGCGCCCAGGGCGAAGCCCTGCTTTGCCAGATCTCTGGCCGCGGACTCGCTGCTGGGGACAGCGACACGGGCCTTGTCCCAAAGATCGTTGTAGAGGGTGTGTGCGATCTTGCCGATCTTGCTCAGATCGGTCTGGCTGGTCTTGAGGACGCCGAACTTCTCCGGAAGCGCGGAAGAGCCGCCGCCACCGTCGGCCTGGTTCAGCTGCATGTGCGTCGACTGCCGCTCGGTCGCCTCCGCCTTGAGCTGCTCCCACTCTTCCCATGCCATGGGCAACACCCTTCCCCGTGTGCTCGGCCGGCGGTCCTAGCGTCACTGCACCTGCCGTTCCGATGGTGTGGTAGCCACTCAAGCTAGCAACCCGGCCATGGAGAATTCAGGGCACGTCCGCTGTGCGTGGATTGTCAATCGTGAAGGTTCAAAGGATATGCGTACTTGTGATACCCGGTCGCGGCTGTCGGGGGAGGAACCGTACCTGAGCGTCGCTTCAGCCCAACGGGTGATGCGGACGAGGCGACCACCACAACACCGTCACCGATGCGCGCTCGCGCCCCAGTCGGCGGGGGCATGCGCAAGTCGGCTGAGACTGCCTCTCTTCGCATGCCGAGGCCGAGTGGTTGCAAAAGCGTCTGCCGCTGCCGCAGTCCCTGATGGGGTGGGGGAAGTGTGAAGTTGTGCGCGGAGATGGAGCAAACGCGCGATCGATCGTCTGTGAAAGTCTGATGAAGATCGCAAGTAGCGCGACGCCGTCGTCCGCGGTGGTGAGCATCCGTTCACAGCGAACAGGCAAGAACAGCACAGTGGGCAGCCGATCGGTCTCGTAACCGGGCTGACGCACATCGCTGTTGGCCGCGTTGTACAGGTTGACTACAGTGGCAAGAGCGTTGTGAGGCGTGGCTCGCTTTGCGATCGTACGGCGAGTGGTTGGCCAGGTCTCGATCGTGTCGGGGCGGATGGACGTACGGGGAAACGGGGTGGAGCGTCGTGCTTCCGGCAGAGATGGCGGGGGGCGTGTCAGCGGCCAGGGCAGCGAACCTGGAGGCCAGTGGTGAGGCGCTGGACAAGTTCGTGAAGCGGGTCGACGCGGTTCTCCGCGACCTTGAGACGTCGGCCGGCAACCCGACGAAGGTGGGCGCCCAGACCATCAGGTCCACGTCCCTGAGTGCGGGGGCGGACGGCACCTTCCCTGAGGCCGACGGCTTGTACACGCAGTACAACCGGGTCCATCAGGAGCTCACGTCCCTGTCCAAGACACTGCATCTGCAGATCGAGGCGACCGCCATCGCGGTTCAGGGTGCGCATAGGGGGTTCGACAACCTTGAGGAGGAACTGCGTCGGCGGTTCTACGGCATCCAGGGAGAGATCACGGAGATCCAGGATGGCAAGCAGCGCGTCGGTGACAGCCGCACCGGGGTGATGTGACGATGACCGACAGACGGCACGAGGCGGACTTCGACCGCGTCGAGGGGCAGAACGGCATTGCGGATATCGTCCGAGGGTTTGAGGACCGTCCGCAAGGCGGGCTGCTCAACCGCATGGTGCGTTCGGCCTTCGTGGACAGTTCGCTCGGGCGGACCATCGCGGATCGGACGGACTTCGAGAAGCCCGACTTCGACCTCAATCAGCTGATTGAGCTCGTCGAGCAGACGGACCCGGAGGATCTGGAATCCTCGGGCAAGGCTCTGTGGGATGCGCGCGACGCCATCAAGGCGGCAGCTGACGAACTCGAAGGTCACATCGACAACGTCCACTGGGTTGGAGAGTCGGGTGATGCCTTCCGCAAGTGGGGTGGCTCGCTCGTCACCAACACGCATCACTTGAGTGACTTCGCCGGGGCGGCAGGGGATCAGATCACCGCTGCCGCTGTAGGCCTTGCGTCTGTGCGCAGTGCCATGCCGTCTCGTGATTCGGAAGCGAGCCGGAAGCGGCCTGAGCACTTTACAGACACTGAGAAAGCCGCGGACAAGAGCGAGTACGAGGCTGCCGTACGGGTGGAGAAGGACCGCCAAGAGGCGATCAACCAGATGAACCGGTTGGCGTCGTACTACGCGGTATCCGAAGAGGCGCTGGCGTCTCTGCCCGCCAAGGACAAGACGCCAGAGTTCACGGCCATGCCCGATGTTGGGGTTCCCAAGCCTGAGGCTCCGCGAGCGGATTATGGCCGTTCGGTGTCTGGAACGGGCTCACACACCACCGGGACAGCATCTTCCGTGGGTGATCAGGCGACTGGCGATGCCTCCAGGCACAGCGCAAGCGACAACCAACTGACCACTAAGGACATCACCAGTAAGATCACGTACCCCGATGAGCGTGTCCGTACCAATATCGACAGCGTCGGCACGCTGCCACCGTCCACGACTACACCCGTGACCGGCCACACTCCGCCGTCATTGGGTACTCCTGCTCCCGGTGGCGGCCAGGCGAGCATGTTCGAGGGTGGCCTAAGGACACCGGTCTCCAACGGCACGCCAGGCCGGAACCTGGGCGGAACAGGTGGTCTTCGTACCCCTGCGTCGGCTCAGGGGCGCGCTGGTACGCCCGGTTCGCCCAATTCGGGTCTTGGGCGCTCCACGGGGCAAGGGCCCATGAATCAGATGGGGCGTGCCACGTCGACCGGACAGTCCGCTGCCAGAGGCATGACTCCCGGATCGCATGCGTCCCAGATGGGCCGTCCGGTCACCGGTGGTACGCCGCGAGCCGGCGGCACGGCTGCTCCGCGGGCAAACAGCGGTCCTGTGACCGGAGCCGGTCGGGCCAACGGAGTTGTCGGGGGACAGCCCACTGCCGTCGGCGGCGCTTCCGCGAAGGGTGGGGCGAGAATTCCTCGGGGCACGGTCGTCGGCGGCGAAGGGGTGGCCAACTCACGGCCTGCTACTGGTCGGTCGGGGCAGCGTGGGGTTTTCGGAGCGCCCGAGACCACGGCGAGGTCGAGTTCAAGCGCGACACCCCCTCGTGGAGGTCCAGGAACATCCGAGGCTGTCACGGGCAGGCCGGCCGCACGCAACTCTGTTGCGGGAGCCGAACGCAATGGCCTGACACGTGGCGGCGCCGGCCTCGTGCGCGGTCCTGGCCACAGGACGCCCGGTGATGGGAACGTCCAGGGAACGCCGCGCCTCGATCACCGGGTCGAAGACGAAGAGACTCCCCTGCCCAACAGGCCGCGGCGTGATGAGCCGCCGGTCGTCAACTGACCTAGCACGAGCGAGGACACGGAACACGATGACGTCAGGGACCAGCCGACGAGCCGAGCGGGCCATGTTCCACAGATCGCGCTGCGGTCGACGAGTGCGGGCTGTGGGCGCGGTCGTCGGTGCCCTGGCGGCCGTGAGTGTGGGATTCGCCCCCAGCGCCGCTGCGTACGACGCCCAGTCCAAGCAGTGGTACCTGGAACCGATGAAGGCCGAGCAGATGTGGAAGGTCAGCACGGGGAAGGGCATCAAGGTCGCTGTCATCGACAGCGGGGTGAACGCAGATACCCCGTCCCTGAAGGGGCAGGTCCTGGTCGACGAAGTACCCAAGTCGGTCGCGTATCGCGCTACGGACGATTATATCGGCCATGGAACTTCTATGGCCGAGTTGATCGCAGGTACGGGAGCGGGCGGTGGCCTGCAGGGATTGGCGCCGGGGGCAAAGATCGTTCCATATCGCATTGAGCTTGAGGGACTGAAGGGTGGGGCGGAGGAACTGGAGAAGACGCCCGATGCAATAGACGCGATCAGGGCGGCAGCCGACACCGATGCGCGGATCATCAGCATGTCGTTCGGATCGGTAGGGCCGAGTTCTAAAGAGGAGGAGGCCATCGAGTATGCCGCTTCGAAGGGCAAGTTGATGATCGCCTCGGTTGGTAACAAGGGTGAGACCGAAGCCGCGATCGGCTACCCGGCCGCATACCCGTACGTACTCGGGATCGCGGCAGTGGACTCCTCTCTAACGGTGCCAGAGTTCTCCTCGTCTGGAAACTACGTGGATCTCTCGGCGCCGGGGGAAGGCTTCCCGGGGTGGTGCGATGCAACCTTCCGTTCGTACTGTGACGACAAAGCTGGCACGAGTCCCGCAGCAGCTGTCACCTCAGCCTCCGCCGCCCTGATCTGGTCCGCCCACCCCGACTGGACGGTGAACCAGGTCACCCGATCCCTGATCGACACAGCCGGCCGTACATGGGCGAAAAACAATCCGAGCAAGTACGCCGGTTTCGGAATTGTCCGTCCGCGTAAGGTCCTCGAAGACCCCCACTACAACGCAGGCGCCGCAAACGTCGACCCCCTCGAAAAGGACAACGGCGGAGACCTCCTGGCCAACTCCGCATCCACCGCCTCTTCCTCCCCCTCCCCTTCTCTATCAACCGCGTCACAAGTACCCGAAACCGGTTCCACAGGCGGTACCTCTGCGGCTGGATCAGCCGCGGAAGCGGCCAATGACAGCAATACCCTGTGGATTGCGCTCGGCGGAGCCGCCACAGCCGTCGTGTTCGGCGGTGTCGGCCTGGCTGTCATGCGGGCGCGACGCGTCAGGTGACCTCGGCAGTCGTAAAGAGACGTCAATAGCCCGGTGCTGTTCGGGGTGGGACATGCGGTGCTTGTTCATCGCCGTCAGACGATGAACAGCGATAAGCCAAAACAGTTGGATCAGGAACAGACACAGGAAGGGCGGCTGACTATGGCCGGCAAGCAGAAGCTCGAAAACGATGCGGTAATTCTGCTCCAGAAGCAGATGCTTGAGAAGTACGAGAACGTCAAGTCACGTGTGCACAGGCTTCAGGGCGTTATCGACAGTCTGGAGACCGGTCAGTGGGACGGAATCGGCCGAGCCGCGTTCGACAAGAAGCAGTTCGAGATCAACCAGTCGCTGCGGAGCATGGGCAACATCCTGGCTGAGGTCATCGAGGCGATGACCTCAGCGCGCAACATTATCGACACCAAGGAAGACGAGGTGCGCGCGGCGGTCAACAGGATCGACATCCAGGACGGTGCTCCCACGGTCTCCCCCCTGAGCTCCTACTGAGTCGAGCTGCACTCAGGACCAAGGCCGGACACCGGCACTCATCAGGCACGCACCAGCGAGACGAGGTATGCAGGCATGGGCAACAACTCCGATGGTCTTTCCGTCACTTATGACGCACTCGACATCACGGCGACCAAGATCGCTAACGAGGCGAGGGACCTCGAGCAGGATCTGCAGGAGTTGAAGAGGCTTGTCGAGAACAGTGTGCAGTACTGGGAGGGTGAGGCCCAGGACACGTTCAAGGTGAAGCTGGAGAGGTGGGACAAGGAAGCCACCGACATCCACACGGCGCTCACCGGTATCGGTCACGTTGTGGCTACGGCAGGCGGTACCTATATGGAAGGCGACAAAAAGGGAGCCAGCTACCTTCAGTAGCTCGAGGCTCATAAAGAACAGTTCTGGGGTGGGCACGCGCGGGAGGCGCCCACCCCGTCGTTGGTCAGGGCCCGTCGAACGGTTCGATGAGGTCGGGTCTTCGTACAGAACACGAAGCGCTTCCCTTGGGACGCCGGTGACGGACGGCTTGTCGACGTTCCCCGTCGGAGCGCGAGCCCTGGTTTCGAGTCTGCCGGTGCACGGAGGTATGCGGGCCGGACATTCATGCCATTCATGCCGGACGATTTCCACAGCAGCGTCCCGGTGCCGGAGCGGCGCTACATCGCCCGCAGCGACGACGGTGAGCGGATCGCCTTGCTCAGGATTTCGCCCGAACCACCGACCCTCAGCGCTTCACGGCGGAGGCCGACGCCTCTCGCCACTTCCTCGGCGATTCACGGGCCTGCGCAGTCATGAGTGCCGGACCGGAGAAGACCCTTCCGCCACGCGCGCGCCCCGATTCACCCACGCTGCATCTGGGGCTGTGACCGCCGAAGCGCCCACAGCCCCAGAGACCCTCGCATGTCAGTCAGCCGTCAGGCCGTCAGCCCGTCACACATCCCCGTCCTCGACCAACCCGACCTGAACCAACGGCTTCCCCCGCTTCCGCGAGACGAACACCCCCCGCCCCGCAGGCATCGGCCGTGGCCGTACGCCGCCCAGCAGGTCGCCCTCGCCCGGGTCGCCCGCGAGGACGACGCCCTGCGCGCCGAGTTCCTTGATGCGCTGGGTGAAGGCTTCGTAGCCGGCGCGGCCGGCCCCCGCGCTGGAGCGGGCGATGATGAAGCGGACGCCGACGTCACGGGCGAACGGCAGCATTTCCGTGAGGCCCGACAGCGGGTTGCCGCTCGACGTGGACACCAGGTCGTAGTCGTCGATGATCACGAACACCGTGGGACCACGCCACCAGCTGCGGTCGCGCAGCTGCTCCGGCGTGACGTCCGCGGTGGGCGTGCGCCGTTGCATGAGCTCGGCCAGCGCGTCCATGTGGTGTTGCATCTGGTTCGACATGGGGATGTACTCCGCCAGGTGGGAACGCGGGGTGACACCCAGCAACGAGCGGCGGTTGTCGACCACGAACAGCTTGCAGCTGTTGCCGTCGTAGCGCTCGGTGAGGCGCTTGATGAGCAGCTTCAGCAGGTTCGACTTACCGGACTCGCTCTCGCCGAAGATGAGGAAGAACGGGTCCTGGTCGAAGTCCACGAACACCGGTTCGAGGTTGTCCTCGTCGAGGGCGAAGGAGATGCCGCGGTTCGGGAAGCGGTTGCCCGGAGGCAGCTGGGCCGCCGGGAACTCCCGCGGGAGCAGGCGTACTTCGGGCGCGCCGGGCTGCTGCCAGTGGCGGCTGACCTCGGCCGCCAGGGCAGCCGTCGCCTCGGCCAGGTCCGTGTCGGAGGACAGGCCGTCGATGCGCGGGACCGCCGCCATGAAGTGCTGCTTCTGCGGCGTCTGACCGCGCCCGGGGACACCTGTGGGAACGTTCGCCGCCACCTTGCGGTCGAACTCGGAGTCCATCGGGTCGCCGAGCCGCAGCTCCAGGCGGTTCATCAGGTGGTCCTTGAGGTTCGAACGGACCTCCATGGAGCGCGAGGCGGTGAGGACCAGATGGATTCCGTAACCGAGGCCGCGCGCCGCGATGTCCAGGATCAGCGGATCCAACGCCTCGTAGTCCTGGCGGAAGTTGCCCCAGCCGTCGATGGCGAGGAAGACATCGCCCCAGGGCTGGTCGGTCACCGAGATGTCGCCCCGGGCGCGGCGCGCCCGGAAGTCGGCGATCGACGGGATGCCCGCAGCGCGGAAGTACTCCTCCCGGCGGGTCAGGACGCCGTACACCTCCGCCACCGTACGCCGGACCTTCTCGGGGTCCAGGCGCGAGGCCACCCCGCCGACGTGCGGCAGGCCGGCCACGGCCGACAGACCGCCACCACCGAAGTCGAGCCCGTAGAACTGCACTTCGTGAGGGGTGTGGGTGAGCGCGAACGACGCGATGACCGAACGCAGGAGCGTCGACTTGCCGGACTGCGGGCCGCCGAGGATCTGCATGTGGCCGGCCGCACCGCCGAAGTCGGTCCACAGCGGTTCGCGCCGCTGCTCGTACGGCTTGTCGACGATGCCGACCGGGACGACGAGCCGACCCGCACCCTCATAACCGGGCTGCGTCATGCCCCGGCCGGCCACCGGAGCCAGCCCCGGCAACAACGTGTCGAGTGACGGTGGACTGTCCAGCGGGGGCAGCCACACCTGATGGGCTGCCGGACCCTGTGCCTCCAGACGCCGGACGATCACGTCCAGGACGGTGTCGGCCAGCGCGTCGTCCTGCTGCTCGTCGGGCTCCTCCTGGCGCTGCTGCGGCACCGGCGCATACTGCACAGGGACTTCGGCCGCGGTGAACAGCACCGGCCGGCGGTCGACCGGGAGCGGCCCGCCGGGTGCGGCGGCCTGCTGGGAATCCGTGCGGTACACGCCGGAGACGTACGCGGCCTTGAAGCGCACCATCTCCTCCGTGCCGAACTTCAGGATTCCGGAGCCCGGTACGTTCGGCAGCTGGTAGGCGTCAGGGACGCCGATGGCGGCGCGTGACTCGGCCGCCGAGAACGTCCGTAGACCGATCCGGTACGACAGGTAGGTCTCCAGTCCCCTCAGTCGGCCCTCCTCCAGACGCTGCGAGGCGAGCAGCAGGTGCACGCCCAGAGAACGGCCGATACGGCCGATCTGCACGAACATCTCGATGAAGTCCGGCTTCGCGGTGAGCAGCTCGCTGAACTCGTCGATCACCAAAACGAGCGACGGAATGGGCTGGAGCGGGGCGCCGGCCGCGCGGGCCTTCTCGTAGTCGTGGATGTTGGCGTAGTTACCGGCATCGCGGAGCAACTCCTGGCGACGGTTCAGCTCACCGCGGATCGAATCGCCCATACGATCGACGAGGGTCAGGTCGTCCGCGAGGTTGGTGATCACGGCTGCCACGTGTGGCATCTGCGCCATGCCGGCGAAGGTCGCGCCACCCTTGAAGTCCGCCAGGACGAAGTTCAGCGTCTCGGAGGAGTGGGTCACGGCCAGACCGAGGACCAGTGTGCGCAGCAGCTCCGACTTTCCGGAGCCGGTCGCTCCGACGCAGAGTCCGTGCGGGCCCATGCCCTCCTGCGCGGCCTCTTTGAGGTCGAGCATCACGGCCCGACCGTCCTCGCCGAGGCCGATCGGCACGCGTAGCCGCTCCGACTGCGAACGCGGACGCCAGGTGCGCCGCGGATCGACCGAAGCCGCATCGCCCAGGTTCAGCAGTTCTGTGAAATCCAGGTTGGCCAGCAGTGGTTCGCCGTCGTCGCCGCCCGATGCCATGCGCAGCGGCGCCAGTTGCCGGGCCAGCGCTTCGGCGGCCTCGTGCGACAGGACGTCCGGCGTGCCCTCGTAGACCATGCCGTGCGCCGACTCCAGGCGCAGTTCCTTGGGGTGCACGATGATCGAGAGGTCGCCGCGCCCGAAGCTGAGGTCTCCGGGGACGACCTCGATGACTGTCACGCCCTGCAGACCTTCGGGACTGGCCAGCAGGGAAGTGGGCGGCAGCGAGACACCGTCGAGCACGACGACCAGGTGCGGCTGCTCGGGGACAGGCGGAGCGGCGGGATGGAAACGGGGGCGGCCCTGGAGGACGGTGGCCAGCCGATCCTCCAGTCGCATCGGGTCGGTCGTGATCAGGCGCATGCTGCCCGCGCCGTCCGCGACGCCCCGAGTCTGCGTGTGCGGCAACCACTTCGCCCATTCCCACTCGGGTGCCGACTCCCGCCCGGTGGCTACTGCGACGACCATGTCCTCGGCGGAGTGCAGCGCGGCGAGGCAGGCCGCGACCGCTCGGGCGGTGCCGCGCACGGTGCCGGGCTCGCCACTGATCGTCACGTGGTAGAAGGCGCGTAGCGAGACCGCCATCGGCAGGTCTTCGAGAGTGCTGTGCGTGGCCAGGAAACGCTGCATGGCCCCGGCGGTCAGCGGTTCCAACTCGTCGACGGGAGCGGTCTGCGGCGCAATCAGGGGAGTGGCCAGGGCTTGCGGGCCGAGGCCCACGCGCACCTGTCCGAAGTCCTCGTCACCGGTGCGCCGCTCCCACACCCGGCTGCCCTCGGCAACCAGGGCCCACAGTTGCTCCGGTGAAGGATGCTGGTAGTACTGGGCGTCGCGCTGGGCCTTGGCGGTGTCCAGGGCCTGGTGCCGGGTCTGCGACAGGTAACGCAGGTAGTCCCGTCGGATGTCCGCCAGTTGCCCTTGGTTGCCGCGGCGGTAGCGGACCAGCATCGCGACGCCCATGGCGATCGTGGAGGCCACCATCACCATGCCCATGATCTTCATGAAGGGCTGGGCCTGTGGGTTGAAGAAGAACACCACGGAACCGCCCATGCCGAGCATGGGCAGGAGCTGCATGAGAGCGCCCTCCTGCTGCCCGCGCGGAAGCTCCGGCGGAGGCTGCAGCACGATCTCGTCCGTGGGCACTTCCTTCGGCAGCGTCCGCGGTGGGCGCTTGACGACGATGTGGCTCACTACGCACCAATTCCCTTGCCGGACCGAGTTGTTTCGTCCGCCGCCCCGTGTCCGGCGGACGTCGATCGCGAAGGGCGATCCTACTGACAACCAGCGACACCGACGGGCGGTAGGGTGCCCGTGAGGTGTGTGAGCAGTTGCGAATCGTTCCGGGAAAATCGGGCAATCCGCAACGCTCGGAACCAAGCGCCGCCCCGCAATTCCCGGGCGTGACTGCATCGTTGCCCGGCTGCGCGGGCGGCGCGGCGCAACCTACACAGGATCTTTGCGGCGGGCGGGCGCGCGGCGGCGTCGCAGACCGCCCGACCACCGACGAGGGGGAACAGCAGGTGAGCATGACGGCCTCCGCGCCGGTCGGCGCGACCGGCGGACCGGGCAACGGAGCCCCTTCCGGGGCAGGCATGGGATTCGGCTTCTGCAGGGTCACCATCGTGGCACCGGACAGCCGCATCGATGTGGCGCTGCCCGACGACGTACCCGTCGCCGACCTGTACCCGGAGATCCTGAGGCTTTCCCAGCAGAGCCCCGACGAGGGAGCTCCTGTCGGCTACCACCTCGTACGCCGTGACGGCACCGTCCTCGACGGCGCGCGGTCGTTCGCGGCGCAGCGCATCCTCGACGGAGAGCTGCTCGCTCTGCGCCCGTTCGCCGAGTCGCTGCCGCCGGCTGTCCTCGACGATGTCTCCGAAGCGGTGGCCGCTGCCGTCACCCGCGATCGCACCCTCTGGAACGGCGAACTCACACGGGCTGCCGGACTCATCGCGGGCGGCGTCCTGTCGGCGCTGCTGGCATTCGTGGCCTGGAGTTCCCAGATCCGTCACGACATGCACAGCCTGCAGGGCGTCATCGCCGGCGTCTTCGGGCTCCTGCTGCTCACCATCGCCTGCGTTCGCGCACGGGTGTACGGCGATCGCGGCTCCGCCATCGCCCTCGGCCTGGGGGCCTTTCCGAACCTCGCCGTTGCCGGTTCCGGGCTGCTGCCTCTCTCCGAGGGGCAGGGCATCGGGCGGTTGCAGTTTCTGCTCGCCTGCACGGCGGTTCTGCTCGCCGCCGTGGTACTCACCCTGTTGTCGCCCGGCGGCGACGGCCCCTTCGTCGCCTTCGTCTTCGCCTCCGCGATCGGTCTGATCACCACCTTCGTCGCCATCCTCACGAAGCTGCGACCCATCGAGACGGCCGCCGTCTGTGCCCCGCTCGCCGTCGTCGCGCTCGCCTTCCTGCCCGGCCTGTCCATGCGCTTCGCACGGTTGCCGATCGGTTTCGAACCGCCCAATCCGTCCTGGGGCGGCTATGACACAGGCGAGCCGGTCCCGCCGGAGCCCATTGACGTCGAGCGCGTCGCGGCCCAGGCCCGCCGCGGCCACGAGCTTCTCGTCGGCCTCGTCGGCGGCTGTGCGCTCGTCTCCGTGGGCGCGTCGATCGTCCTGGGCTTCTCCGGCGATGTGTGGGCGGAGCTGCTGGCTCTGTCCACAGGCGTGGCGATGCTGATGCGCGCCCACCTTTTCCGTTACACCGCACAGGTGGGCGCCGCCCTGGCGGCCGGCCTCGCGGCCCTGGTCTTCCTCGGACTCGGGCTCGCACTGAACCCGCCGCAGGACTACGTGCGCGACGCCCTCCTCGGCGACACCACCGCCCTCGACATCCGCAGCGTCTGGCTCGCCGCAGCGATCGCCGCGGCTGCCGTACTGGTCACCGCGATCAGTCTCATCACTCCGCAGCGTGGTGTGACCCCGTTCTGGGGACGCTTCCTGGAGATCGCCGAGATCTTCGTCCTGCTCACGCTGATCCCGCTCGCTCTGGCAGTCTTCGACGTGTACGCACGGGCACGGGCCATGACCAGCTAGCGGCAGGGCCCGCCCCGCATACGTGTCCGGGTGGGAAGAGCGGGCAGTGCTCTCGCGTCGGCGGGCACGGCGCGCTCTGTGAACGGGGCCGAGAAGCCGTCCGACATGAACGGGTCTCGCTTGGACGGGTCTCGCTGGTGTCCGGAACGACATCGTTCCCAGCGCCATTCGTCCCCGACGGGGGAAGGACCGTTCCGAGTGAACCGCGGACCGCGCCCGGGCAAGCGCCGCACGCGGGTGCACGGGGTCTTGAGTTGGGCGAATCCGGCGAGCGCAGTCAAGCGGCGGTCGGTGTGGGCAAGACGAGCCGTAGGCGCCACAGCGTGCAAGCCAATGGGGCAGAGAGCCGATCGCTGGTTCCCTGCCCCATCCGTCAGCGCCCGGTCTAGGCGTCCAGCCCCCCATTGTGCGGAGCCGGCTCCAGATCGAATTCGCCGTCCCGGGCGCCCAGGACGAAGGCTCGCCACTCCGCCTCCGTGTAACGCAGCACCGTCTCCGGGTCGAGCGACGACCGCATCGCCACCGCGCCTTCCGGGAGGTACGCGATTTCCACTCGCTCCTCGTGTTCTTCCGTGCCAGGCGCGCTGTGCCACTCGACGCCCGAGATGTCGAGCGCGTAGAGCTCGTCCTTCTCCCGCTCCTTGCGTGCCCTGAGTTCTTTGTCCTCGGCCTCGGCCATGACGGCTCCGATCCTTCCTCCGCGCCAACGCACTGTGCGGTCACCCTACTTGCTCCCGTTCTCGCTGCTCAGGGGTTCGCCCGGGTACGACCGTAACGAGGGGTGTCGGCTTCGTTACAGGTGTCGACGCCCCCTCACCAAAGCTCCACGCGGGCGGCTGCCACCGCCGCACGGCGAGCCGTATGGTTCTTGATCGTCCCTCTCGTCCACGCCTGGGCGGCAGTGTCCCCATCGCGCAGGAAGGCCATGGCCCGTGAGCGGCCCGTCCCACTCCCCGTACACCGCCTCCACCCTCGAAGCCGAGCGCCGCACCCGACTTCGGCGACTACGGACGGCCGGCGCGGCGGTCCTGGCCGCGGCCGTCGTCGCCACGGGCGTCCTGGGCCTCACGTCCGGCGGTGACGAGGCGGAGTCGGAGCGGCGTCCGGCGGCCGTCCGGCAGGCTCCGGACGACATCCGCGAGACCGTGGAGAAGGCGCCCGATTCACCGGAGGGCGGCAGGTCCCTCTACCTCATCGAAAAGATCAAGACCGTGGGCGAGAACGTCTCGTCCATCGGCACCTGGGCGACGGAGAAGGTCTTCGCGAAGGGCATCGGGGACTACGTCCAGGGGTTCACCCACGGGGACGGAAGCAAGCAGTTGTACAAACTCGACTTCCCCGCCCCACTGTGCGCGGTGACGCGCCACGTCAGCGCGGCCGGCTGGACGGCGGTCGCCTACCCCGGCCAGAGTCCCGATCCCGACGAGGACACCACCACCACGGTCATGAGTCTGCCCTGCGACCGCCTCACTGTCTTCGACGTCGACACGGGCAGGAAGAAGTGGGACGTGAAGCTGCCGGGCGACGGCAGCGCCATGTCAGTCAACGTCACGATGACGGACGGCACGGTCCTGGTCACCTGGGGACAGGGCTCGGCGGCGTACGACATGACCACCGGCAAGCGGCTGTGGGCCGACACCACGCCGTCGGCGTGCGAGGACTCCGGGTTCGCGGGTGGCAAGGGCCTGATCGCGCTGCAGCAGTGCGGAGACCCGGGGGACCCCGAGTTCCGGGTGGAGAAGGTCGACGCCCGCACGGGCAAGTCGAAGTGGACCTACAAGGTCGCCACGGGCGTCAACGGGGTCTACCTGATCTCCTCCGAGCCGACTGTCATCGCCGTCATGGCGGGCGACTACGCCGTCACCGACCTGATCTCCCTCGACGACAGGGGCAAGGCGCGCGCCTCGATCCAGCCCAACCGCGATCACCAAGTCATCAACTGCAGCGAGACGTTCAACGCGGTGGTCGAGACCTGCAGCACGATCGTCGTGGGGGAGGAGCGGCTCTACATCACGACGGACGACGACATCGTCGCGTACGACCTGGGCAGCGGAAAGACCGTGTTCAAGTTCGACTCCATACCCGGACGGCGGATGTATCCGCTGAGGATGAGCGGCGGCGAACTGATCGCGTACCGGGAGTCCGGCAATCTCTCGCCCGCCGCCGTCGTCAGCCTCGATCCGGCGTCCCGTAAGGAGACTCTCCTCCTGCTCATCGGGGGGAGCCTCGACCTCGTCGACGTCGGTGATCCGACGGAGGACGACATCATCTACGAGCACGGCCGGATCTACTTCGCCACCGAAGCCCTGTACGGGCCGAGCAACAAGGGTGAGGTCGGGGAGGAGACCACCGTGGCGATCGGTTACGAGAGCGTCGCCCTGTCCAGGCGCTGATCCCGGCCTCCGACAAGCCGGTCCTCCCAGCCTGGTACCCTGGCTGACGGCCGTTTGTGTGCGCACCCCCGGACTCCGGAGGTAGCCCCCAGCGGACCCCGCCACCCGAGTCACAGAAGCCCCCCTGAGACGCAGACCAGGGGCACTCGGTGGCATCAACGAGACTCATGAGGAGTATCGCGTGTCGCTCGACGCCGCTACGAAGAAGCAGATCATCAGCGAGTTCGGTACCAAGGAGGGCGACACCGGCTCCCCCGAGGTCCAGGTCGCGATGCTCTCCCGCCGCATCTCGGACCTGACCGAGCACCTCAAGACCCACAAGCACGACCACCACTCCCGCCGTGGTCTGCTGATCCTGGTCGGTCAGCGTCGCCGTCTGCTGCAGTACCTCGCCAAGAAGGACATCCAGCGCTTCCGTGCGCTGGTCGACCGCCTCGGCATCCGCCGCGGTGCGGCGGGCGCCAAGTAAGACGCCGTGAGGGGAGCGGTTCCCGGGGAAATGGGGGCCGCTCCTTTTGTTGTACGTACGTCCGCGGTCTGCTGGACGCACCGCCGCACCCCTCGCTGAAGGGGGGCGCGCGGCCCCGCCGCACGCGGGACGTACGGGCGGAAACGTGCGGAGTGTCACCACCCCTTTGTAGTGTGGTAGCACAACGCAATATGTACGACGCAGCGTGAGGGTGCCCGGGCACGGGTGACCGCACGCACACCGAACGAGGAGAAGCGCACCTCGCCGCCGCCGGTCCTCGGTAGTGGCCCCCGGGGGATTGCGAACCCCGAGGGCTTCGATCGAAGACCGGCCCGCACCAGACGGCGCGCTTCTCCGCCACCGTCCCCCTGCCACACGGGCGGGACCAGGGACGAAGACGAGGAGAATTTGCTAGTGGAGAACGAGACCCACTACGCCGAGGCCGTCATCGACAACGGCTCCTTCGGCACCCGCACCATCCGTTTCGAGACGGGCCGTCTGGCCCGCCAGGCCGCCGGCTCCGCCGTGGCCTACCTGGACGACGACACCATGGTGCTGTCGGCCACCACCGCCTCCAAGAACCCCAAGGACCAGCTCGACTTCTTCCCCCTCACGGTGGACGTCGAGGAGCGGATGTACGCCGCCGGCAAGATCCCCGGCAGCTTCTTCCGCCGTGAGGGCCGTCCCTCCGAGGACGCCATCCTCACCTGCCGGCTGATCGACCGCCCGCTGCGCCCGTCCTTCAAGAAGGGCCTGCGCAACGAGATCCAGGTCGTCGCCACGATCATGGCGCTCAACCCCGACCACCTGTACGACGTCGTGGCGATCAACGCCGCCTCCGCGTCGACGCAGCTGGCCGGTCTGCCCTTCTCCGGCCCGATCGGCGGCGTCCGCGTCGCGCTGATCAACGGCCAGTGGGTCGCGTTCCCGACGCACACCGAGCTCGAGGACGCCGTCTTCGACATGGTCGTCGCCGGTCGCGTCCTGGAGGACGGCGACGTCGCGATCATGATGGTCGAGGCCGAGGCCACCGAGAAGACCATCACGCTGGTCGCGGGCGGCGCCGAGGCGCCGACCGAGGAGGTCGTCGCCGCCGGTCTGGACGCCGCGAAGCCCTTCATCAAGGTCCTCTGCAAGGCCCAGGCCGACCTCGCCTCGAAGGCTGCCAAGCCGACCGGCGAGTTCCCGGTCTTCCTGGACTACCAGGACGACGTCTTCGAGGCGCTCACCGCTGCCGTCAAGGACGAGCTCACCCAGGCGCTCACCATCGCGGGCAAGCAGGACCGCGAGGCCGAGCTGGACCGCGTCAAGGGTCTCGCCGCCGAGAAGCTGCTCCCGCAGTTCGAGGGCCGCGAGAAGGAGATCTCCGCCGCGTACCGCTCGCTGACCAAGGCCCTGGTCCGTGAGCGCGTCATCAAGGACAAGGTCCGCATCGACGGCCGCGGCGTCACGGACATCCGTACGCTCGCCGCCGAGGTCGAGGCCATCCCGCGCGTGCACGGCTCGGCGCTGTTCGAGCGTGGCGAGACCCAGATCCTGGGCGTCACCACCCTCAACATGCTCCGCATGGAGCAGCAGCTGGACACCCTCTCCCCGGTGACCCGCAAGCGTTACATGCACAACTACAACTTCCCGCCGTACTCCGTCGGCGAGACCGGCCGCGTCGGCTCCCCGAAGCGCCGCGAGATCGGCCACGGAGCGCTCGCCGAGCGCGCCATCGTGCCGGTCCTGCCGACGCGCGAGGAGTTCCCCTACGCGATCCGTCAGGTGTCCGAGGCCCTCGGCTCCAACGGCTCGACGTCCATGGGCTCGGTCTGCGCCTCCACCATGTCGCTGCTGAACGCCGGTGTGCCACTGAAGGCCCCCGTCGCCGGTATCGCCATGGGCCTGATCTCCCAGGAGATCAACGGCGAGACGCACTACGTCGCCCTCACCGACATCCTCGGTGCCGAGGACGCCTTCGGCGACATGGACTTCAAGGTCGCCGGCACCAAGGAGTTCGTCACCGCCCTCCAGCTCGACACCAAGCTGGACGGCATCCCGGCCTCCGTCCTGGCCGCCGCCCTCAAGCAGGCCCGTGACGCCCGCCTCCACATCCTCGACGTGATGATGGAAGCGATCGACACGCCGGACGAGATGTCCCCGAACGCCCCGCGGATCATCACCGTCAAGATCCCCGTGGACAAGATCGGCGAGGTCATCGGCCCCAAGGGCAAGATGATCAACCAGATCCAGGAGGACACCGGCGCCGAGATCACGATCGAGGACGACGGCACCATCTACATCGGTGCCCAGGTCGGCTCGCAGGCCGAGGCCGCCCGCGCCACGATCAACAGCATCGCCAACCCGACCATGCCGGAGGTCGGCGAGCGCTACCTGGGTACGGTCGTCAAGACCACCACCTTCGGCGCGTTCGTGTCGCTGCTCCCGGGCAAGGACGGACTGCTGCACATCTCGCAGATCCGCAAGCTCGCCGGCGGCAAGCGCGTGGAGAACGTCGAGGACGTCGTCGGCGTGGGCTCCAAGGTCCAGGTCGAGATCGCCGAGATCGACTCCCGCGGCAAGCTCTCCCTCATCCCCGTGATCGAGGGCGAGGAAGACTCCGAGGACAAGAAGGACGACGGCGACAAGTGACGTCCCGTAGCTCCAAGG
>NZ_JBHVDX010000126.1:0-28681 GCF_042802555.1 Streptomyces sp. NPDC057474
GTCCGTCGACCGTGACGGACCGGGCGCTTCGATGTTCATCTCATCGGACCGCCCGCACCTCCCGTGTATACGGCGCGACGGTGATCCGGTCGATCAGTGGCGCGTAGCGGGAGCGGAGCAGCACGCCGGGGAAGGTGTCCGAGGCGTAGGTGGTGCCGTCGAAGTTCGGCAGTTCCTCGGAGCGGAAGGCGAGGGTGTTCTGGCCCCTCTTGAGGTGGACCGGGACGGTCAGCTCCCAGAAGTTGTTCTGGTGGAAGCTGTGCGGGAAGCCGACGCGCCGCGTCTCGCCGCCGTTGACGGTGATGTCGGCGTGGCGGGCGAGTGGGTCGGGGTTGTAGTGGGTGGCCTCGGACTGCTCGGGGTTGGAGTAGCGGATGCGCAGTGCGTACAGGCCGGCCCGGTCCGCGGCCACGGTGAACGTCGCCGTGTTGCCGTTGCCCGGATCGCCGCCGATGCCGGTGATCGCCGTCCCGTCGGTGGCCAGGGAGAGCGGGGTGAGCGTGGTGGAGCCCGCGAGCTTCGCGTCCTTCGCCTCGTACGTTCGCGCCGGAAGCGCGCCCTCCGTCGGCGTGACCGTGAGGCGGTCGACGAGGGTGGCGGACGAACCTCCGGTCACCGTCACCTTGTTGACGCCGCCTGAGAGGGAGACCGCCACGCTGCTCCTGCCCTTGGCCAGGCGCAGGACGTCGTGCCCGTTGACGGAGAGCCGGGCGCCCGTGCCGCCGAGGGTGTCGACCTTGAGCGTGGCCTCGCGGTCGGCGGCGGAGTAGACCCAGAACGTGGCGGTCTGGTTCTTCGCGAGCCGGACCGCGCCCGAGCCGGTGGCGGGGGTTCCGGCCTGCTTCGGCAGGTCGTAGACGGGCTGTGCCCCGCCGGTCGGCCAGGCCAGCTCGCCCTCGTACACCTGGGTGGCGGCCGAAGCCTCGGGGAGGGAGAGGGTGAGGCGGTCGACGATGGCGTCACCCTTGGTGACGCGCTTGCCGTCGAGGCTCTTCGCGGCGAGCGTCAGGGTGTGCTTGCCCTTGGTGAGCTCGACCCTTGTGTCGGTGTGGTCCCACACCACCCACTTGTAGCCGAGCGTCAGGTACAGCTCCTGCTCGCTGTCCCTCTCGCCGTCCACGCGCAGGAAGACGTTGGTGGGGCCCTGCTCCTTTACCTTGTCGTGGGTGTTGAGGGAGTTGGCGAAGACGCTCAGGTCGTACGTTCCGTCCTCGGGCACATCCACCGTGAAGTCGACCGTGACGTCCGAACCGGTGCGCAGCCCGCCCGCGTTGTAGCCGCCGGAGGTGTAGAACTTCGACACATCGCGCGGGGAGCCCTCCGGACCGTTCCTCGAGTAGCCGGACCCGGTGTGGGCGGCGTCCTCCGCCTCGTACGACGCCTGCCAGGACGCGGGCGGGGACTGTGTGCCCTTCGCCTTCCCGCCAGGGCTGAGGACGATCTCGTACGCCGACGACTCCTTCAGCGTCGGCAGCCCGCCGTCGCCGAAGCCGACGACGACCGTGCCGTCGTCACCGACCTTCAGGTCCGTCTCGGTGAGCAGCTTCGGGCCGGAGGAGTCGCCGACCTGCCCGCTCCACTCGATCTCCCGCACCCAGGCGTGCACGCGCTTGCCGAAGAGCTTCTTCGGGACGCCCGCGAAGGTGATGTGGCCCTTTCCGGTGGACCCGCCGAAGACCAGCCGGGCCTGCTTCTTCTTCTCGTCGAGCGTGCCGACGCCCTGCATGGTGTAGTTCTCGCCGGGGAACGGCGGGGTCACCTCCACCGTGTGCCCGCTCATCGAGACGTACGAATTCAGCAGCCACCACTGCCCGTTGCCGCGGTTGGCCTGCACGGCGGAGTCGGAGAGGTTGCCGTCGATGTTCCAGTACGCGATGTCGGCGTCCACCTTGGACTCTTCGATCGCGGACACCCACTGGATCATCTGGCCGGGGACGGAGGTGTGGTAGTTGAAGGCGTACTCGTTGATGTTGACGGGGAGCTGGGTGCCCTTCTTGCCGGTGCCCTTGAACAGCTCCTTCTCCCACGTCCGGTACTTGGCGACGCTCGCGCGCACCGCCTCCGGATGGCTCAGCTCGTGCCAGGTGATCACCTCAGGGAGGGTGCCGGCGGCCAGGGCGTGCGTGAGGAAGCCCTTCACCTGGTCGTACAGCACACTGGTGTTGGGTCCGGCGATGCGGGCGCTCGGCATTTTGGCCTTGATGAGCTTGTAGGCGTCGTCCCAGGCGGCGAAGAAGTCGTCCGGGTCGTTGAGCCAGCTGACCTTGTTGTAGCTCCACTCGCCGGTGCCGAACATGTTGCCCTCGGGCTCGTTGAACGGCACGAGGACGATGTTGTCCTGGTACTCCTTGGGCAGGCGCAGGACCTGGTCGACCTGGTCCGCGATCTTCTCCTTGTAGAGCTCGATCTTCTCCTCGGGGGTGTCGCCCGGCCACTGGTACGGGAAGCCGCGGTGGATGTCGGTCATGTAGATGTACACATCACCGTCGGTGGAGTCGGCCAGCGGCTTCACCACCTCCAGCGCGTCGGCACCGGGGTGCTGGGGGCCGTCCTGCGCCTTCGTGGAGACCGTGCGCAGGCCCATGCCCTCCATGAGGTTGTTGGTGGGGACGTCCGGTCCGTACACGCCGTAGAGGGTGCCGGAGGCGCCGCCGTGGAACGCGCCGGTGTCCGAGCCCAGGTCGACGGTGAGCTGCCCCTCGCGGACCACCGTGACAGTCGCCTTCACAGGCCGCCCGGCCGCGGTTCCCGCGACGGTGAACGTCCCTGGCCGGTCGTACTTCTCGGACGGTACGGCGTCCCAGGTGATCGGCGTGTCCCGGTCGTAGCCGTCGGAGAAGGAGGAGCGGACGGCAGCGGGGAGGGGCGGGGCGGTTCCGGTCGTGGTGCGGACCTCGAAGGACGTCTTCGAGAGCTCCTGGATGGTCGGCACGTCCCCGACCGTACCGGCCACCTGCTCCGGGCTGAGCGCCGAGTGCCACACGGTGAAGTCGTCGATCGCGCCCTTGAGCAGCGGATCCGGCCAGAGGGACTTGCCTATGTAACCGGCGGCCGTGGCCGAACCGTCCAGCAGGTCCTTCGCCTTGACGCTGGTCTCGGCGGAGGAGACCGCCACGCCGTCGAGGTAGGTGGTGACCTGGCCGGCGGAGGTGTCGAGGGTGACGGTGACGGTCTTCCACGCATCGGCGGGAAGCATCGCGTACCCGCCGGCCTGTGCCTCCGCGCCCCCGCCGCCGGTGGTGACGGCGGTGCGCAGTAGCCCGTTGCCGCTGTACGGGGTGGTGAAGAGGTACTTGGTGGTGTTGGTGCCCAGGTCGAAGATCCGCTGCCAGGACGCCTTGTCGCCGCTCCACTTCACGCGGGCGGAGACCGTCAGGTCGCTCGCGTCGCCGAGCACTTCGCGGGGCAGCCGGACGTACGCGCCGTCGGAGGTGGGCGCGCCGCCGGGCAGGGCCAGTGCCTTGCCGCCGTCCGTGCCCGCGACGGACTGGGCTGTGGAGCCGTTCACCAGGGTCGCCGTCAGCCCGTTGCCGGAACTGTCGGCGATCCTGCCGGAGGCGAGGTCGTCCTGGTCGAAGGTGTAGCGGGCGACGGGCTGGGGCGTGTCGGCCGCCTGCGCGGGGACGGCGGGTGCGGCCAGCAGGCCCGCGCCGAGCGTCAGGGCCACGGCGGCCGGAACTCGGCGCCGGGCGGATCTGTCAGCGGATGGCATGGATCGCGTCCTCAATCCTCGGGTGACGGGGTTCCGGTCGGCCCACCTCGGTCGGCTGCTCGTCCACGCGCCGTTTCCGGTGAGGAGGGCGTAGGTGGTCCGGGGCGCGCGGAGCGGCCCTCACGGGTGCCGGAAGGATCACTTCATCGAACCGGTTCGGCGAAGCTAGCACCGGGATACCCGACCAGCAATCCCTCCAACGCAAGGATTTCCGAGCCCTTTGTCGGGATCACGGACGTGTGGACGGGGGTGTTGACAGGCGCTCCCATAGTTCCTACCTTCACTTCACGCGAACCGGTTCGACGGCCGGCCGACGTCCCTCGTCCATCGCACCACCTCACGACCGCCGGGCGGTACTCTCTTCCGAGACATCGAACCGGTTCGAGCAAGGAGTCGGCGTGAACATCGGTGAGATCGCCCGGCGGGCCGGAGTCTCGCGAAGCACCGTGTCCTACGCGCTGAGCGGCAAGCGCCCGGTCTCGGAGGACACGCGCCGGAGGATCCAGCGGGTCGTCGACGAGCTGGGCTACCAGCCAAGCGCCAGCGCCCGCGCCCTGGCCAACGGCCGGACCAGCACGATCGGCCTGGTCTTCCCACCGGCCGGCAACCACTACACGGGGATGCAGCTGGACTTCATCGGCAGCGTCGTGGAGGCTGCCGCGGCCTACGACTACGACGTGCTGCTGTCCCCCAGCGGCGTGGACAGCGACCGTTCCTTCCAGCGGGTGCTGGGGGAGCGGCGGGTCGACGGCGCGATCCTGATGGAGATCAGGCTGGAGGACGACCGGGTCGACCACCTCACCGCCCTGGATTTCCCCTCCGTCACCATCGGCCGCACCGCTCGCCCCGAAGGCGGTTGGTGGGTGGGCCTCGACCACACCGCGCTGGTGGAGCGCTGCGTCCACCACCTGGCGGATCTCGGCCACCGCCGGGTCGCCTTCGTCAACCGTCCCGAGCAGCTGCTGCGGGCCGGGTACGAGTCCGCGCACCGCGGCCTGGAGGGCTTCACCAAGGCCGCGGCCGAGCGCGGGCTGACGGTCCGGACGTACTGCTGCGGTGACGACGCCGCCTCGGGCCAGGTTTGTGTGCAACGGATCCTGCACGACGACCCGGCCACCACGGCCCTGGTCACGCTGAACGAGGCCGCGCTCGGCGGCCTCTACCGGGGGCTGGCCCAGGCCGACCGCCATGTGCCGCGCGACTTCTCCGTCACCGGGGTCGTGGCCGGCCGCTGGGCGGAGACGGTGACCCCGCAGCTCACCGCGGCGGACGTACCGGCGGCCGAGATGGGCCGTCTCGCCGTCGAACTGCTGGTGGAGCGGCTCGACCATCCCGACGCGCCGCCCCGGCACCATCTGCTCGCGCCGCCGATCTCGCTGCGGGCCAGCACCGGGCCGGCCGGAGTCCCGCCCGCCGTGGACACCGGGCCCGCTACGACGCCCTGACCGTAACCGCCCACCTTTCTTCCTCACCACGCCGAACACCCGAACCGCACACCAGTGCTATCTGTGTGCCCGCTCTCAGTAACCCCTTGTCCTCGGCCCGCCCATGCCCGAAACACGTCGGTACCCGCGTGCCCCAAACTCTCGGTACCCGCGTGCCCGACATCACCTCGGTACCCGCATGCCCGACATCACCTCGGTACCCGCATGCCCGACATCACCTCGGTACCCCCATGCCCGAAACACGTCGGTACCCGCGTGCCCCAAACTCTCGGTACCCGCGTGCCCCAACCCCTCGGTACCCGCACGCCAGACATAAAGGAACCCGCGATGAATCGCTACTCCAGACAGCGCCGTCTGACCGCCTCACGCTGCTCCTCGGTCTGGTCTACACACTCAACGAGCCCGGTACGCGAGCGGCGATCTCCCGGCCCCGGCCGCTACGGCCTGCCGACCTCGGCGACGTCGTTGGCGCCGGTCGCTTCGTCCTGCGCCATGCGAAGGAAGCGCCGGATCGCTTCGACCGACATGTCGAGCGCCTCGGACGCGGACTGTTCGTCACCGAACATCTGCACTGCCTCTGTGACAGCCACGGCGAGTTCGGCTTCTGCCTTGCGGACCTTGAACTCGGCCTTGTCCACGGTGTCGACGACCGCCAACTGGCGGCGCTGCTTCTCCTGAAGTCGCTGTTTACGGGAAAGAGTCTTGTCAGAGTTCTGCACAGTCATGACCAAGATCATAATTCGTCGAGCGCGCACCCATGACATTCTCAACTCGCCTGCCATGCAGCGGTGTTCGTAGCCGGAAGGCTCAGCAGCTCAATGGGTGGCTGGGCGTCGGCCGAAGCCGCCGACTGCGTGTCTTCACGCCCATGACAGCGGCCGACCCCGCCAGGCGCATCGGCGGCGGCCCCGGAACTCCGGGCCACGCTGAAGCGCTGGTACCAGCACACCGCGCGAGCCGGGAAGACCCTTCCCCAGCACCCCGTCGCTGATGATCGGCAGCGACTTCCCCATGCTTGGGGAGAAGTGGGCCACCGACTTCGACAACGGCCTGAACGACTACCCGCACTGGAACCCGGCCAGTTCCACGCCGTCAATCACGGCAACGCCGAACTTCTCATCCCTCGGCCCGCCCGGTCCTGAACCCACGAGGTCGCCCGGTCCTGAACCGGCGGGGTCGTACGGCTCCGGCTACGCGGCGGAGAGTCGGAGGAGTTTGGGTGGCGACCGACCGAACCGTCTTGCTCAAGTAGGCGTAATCGCTGAGCTCACTCCACGAGCAGGGCGGCCTTGAAGGCCGGGCGGTCCGGCTCTGCCTGGCCGGTCAGCCCGATGCGAGGTGGGGGTGTCTTGTCTGGCTCGGATCCCCCTTGCATCGGGCGCCGACCCGAATTACGTATGGATGAGCAGGCAATTGATGGCGTGTCTGACCAGGCGCTGGTTGCGGGAACGTTCCGGCGGGTCGCCTCGTTGCCTCTGAGCCCGTTTTCGTCGCTATTCCTGGGAGCATCGTGCCCGAAACCACGCTCGCCACTGCCACAGTCCTCCCCGCACTTCCGGCCCTGAGCGCGCAGGCCGAGCGACTGATCGAGCTGGGCGTGCACGAGCTCGCCGGGCTGCCCGCCGACGAGCTTCGTCGCTTCGCCGAGGCCGCTGCGGCGCTCGCGGGCGGCGACGGTGCTCTGCTCGCGGTTCACCCGGACCTTGTCCCTGCCTCCGTCCTCGCGCCGCTGCTCCGCCGGGACGGCAAGCCGGGCTTCGTCGTCATCGACATGCCCGACGTCGACCGCTTCGCTCCCTGCGCGATTGAGCTGCCTGACGCCCACCTCTACGTGGTCACCGGCCTTGACCGCGGTGACCACATGGCCAACTGGAGCCCGGACGAGGCGCTACCCGCCCTCATCAGGGAGGAGCGCACCCCGCTGCTGCTCACCGAGGGCATCCACTGGGTGCTCCAGCAGCCGACCGTCCTCGAGCGCAACCACTGCTTCATGCCCATCGGTTCCCGGCTACGCAAGGCGGACGGCACCCTGGACGCCCGCACCCCGGCGATCTGGATCAGCAACGGCACCGGGCGGGACGGCCGCGAGCGCCGCGACGCACCCAAGGTCGGCTGGTGCTGGTGGGGCAACCGGCACACCTGGCTGGGGTTCGCCTCCGCAACGGGCCGCAGGTTCAAGGACCTGTAAGGAGTTGTGAACGTGTGGCGGGGAGGAGCCACGGGCGGACAGAGGGTATGTCGACACCGCGATCTGGGACTCGGTCGCGCCGGTCCGCCTCAGCTCGCGCCGGGAGAGCGCATTCCAGGCCGCGCTCGACATCGAGGAGGTACGGCTGGCCGGACGCGAAGCGGATGAGTGAGGCGCGCGGGCCGCACCTGCGTGGCGGCGATGTCCTCCACGCGCTCCGGGACCGTCTCCCCAACCCCGGATGGCGCGCCGAACATGTCGATCCGGAGGGCGATGCACGTACTACTGCCCAGTGCGGCGTGATCAGTACGTGAGTGCGTCCTCGGCGGTGCCGAAGAAGCTGGTGACCTGGCCGTCGTTGACCGTGACAGGGCCGTCGTTGATCGGTACCGTCGCCGGGCTCTCGGCAGCGGTGAGGGCGACCTCCACCTTGTCGGCGCTTTTACCGCCCGCGGTGTCGGCGCGCGAGAACATGATCCCGGCATGGGCGCTCTCGCCGACCTCCAGAATCCAGTCCTTGCCGTCGGGTCCCATGTGCTCTGCGGCGCCGTCGAGCCCCGGAATCGTGATCACCAGCTCGTTCGCCGGCAGCAGACAGGGGTCGCTGCCCTCGTTGGTCGCGGTCAGCAAGGCGTGGTTGACGGGCTTGGAAGCAACGGTGACGTTGTAGCTCAGGTCGGTCGTCTCGCACATGCCCACACCGCCGTCCTGACCGTCGTCGGTTCCGGGCTCTGATGACGGCGGGGTGCTGTCATGGCCGGCGGGGGAGTCGCCACTGTCGCTGCCGTCGCCACCCGGGTCGGCCGTCGAGGGCGTGTCGGAGCCCTTGTCCGTACCCGTGGACGGGCTTGCTGCCGCGCTGGGGGCGGCCGTGTCCTTCTCGGCGTCGCCGTTGCATGCGGTCAGTGCCAAGATGCCGAGCGAGAGAGCGGCGAATGCGGCGGTGGTACGGCGTGAACGAGCTGCGTAAGCCATGAGAAGCCCCCGGACGTCGGAATGTCCCGGTGATCGTGCCTCATGGGAGCGGTGCTTCCACCCGCTCGCACCGAGAGGGAACTGTCTTCGCACAGGTTTGTGACACTGTGACCGTGGCGGGGGCGCAGCGATACCCAGGCGCTTGAGCTCCCGCGAACGGGGACGAGCCCTGGGGACGCCCCTCCGGAGGTTTCCGCGGATCGGCGCAGCTCCCAGACGCGAGTGCTCGGATGATTCCTTGGGTGCACGGTCCTGTCCGGCAGCCTTCAGCTGAGCTGCTCGGCCAGCCCGACGATGATGCCCTCGGGGCCGCGGACGTAGCAGAGCCGATAGCTGTCCTCGTACTGCGTCGGCTCACCGACGAGTTCGGCGCCGTGGGTGCGCAGCCGGGCGACGACGGGCGTGGTCGGGGCCTGTGCGCTGCGCCGCGCCCGGCCCGGTGATGTGCCTGCGCCGTCACGCAGCCGAATATCGCGTGCGTTGGCGTCGGTGGACGTAGCAGACTCCCCGGCATGGTCGACATGCGGATGTTCCGGGACGCGGTCACAGGCTGGGCGGGCGGTGGCTCCGGCGGGCCGGCGAGGGAGCTGGCGGAGCTTGTGGGCGTGCACACGGCGGTCCTGCTGGAAGGGGCGAGCGACCTCGCGGCCGTCGAGGCGCTGGCCGCGGGGCGGGGCCGTGACCTGGCGGCCGAGGGGGTGTGCGTGGTGTCGATGGGCGGCGCGATGAGCGTCGGCCGCTACGCGGGGCTCCTCGGGCAGTCCGGTCTCGGGCTGCGCCTGGTCGGTCTGTGCGACGAGCGCGAGAAGCCCTTCTTCGACCGTGGCCTCAACCCGGCCTGGGTGCCGCGCCCGGGCGTCTTCGTCTGCACGGCGGACCTGGAGGACGAGCTCATCCGTGCGCTGGGCCTGGAGAGGGTCGAGCGGATCGTCCGGGCCGAGGACGAGCTGCGCGCCTGGCAGACCTTCGTGCGGCAGCCCGCCCAGCACGGCCGGCCCCAGCATCAGCAGCTGCGGCGTTTCATCGGCACCAAGAAGGGCCGCAAGATCCGCTACGGCCGCCTCCTGGTCGAAGCCCTTGCTCCCGGCGAGGTGCCCGCCCCGCTGGACGACCTCCTCGCCAGCCTGTGATGGGCCATCCACGCGGGCAGGAACGCCGGGGCTGAACGGCCCCTCCGACGGGTTCGACGTCTGGCTTCTGACGGCGGCACGCCCGTTCGACGCCCAAGCCAGGCATTGGCTCGCGGGCCATGCCCGCGTCGGCCGGTCGGTGAGCCTTGGTGCCATAGCGGGGTTCGGGCGGGCATCGCGGACACTGGGTAGCAGGAGAGGGGAGGCCGACCGTGTTGACCGTAGTCCGTGAACAGCTGGGCCAGGCCCTGTTCCGCCGCGTCGCCGGCCCCGAGGGACCGGAGACGCGTGCCCGCATCCACCACACCCCCGGCACGCGCTGGTTCGGACCGCACCGCCCGATCCGCACCGTCCACGGTGATGCCTCCATGTTCATCGGTGGGCTCAGCGCACTGCTGCTGCAGTCCCTGCATCCGCTCGCCATGGCGGCGGTGGCCGGGCACTCCGGTTACCGCGGCGACCCGTGGGGCCGACTGCAGCGCACCAGCACCTTCCTGGCCGTGACGACCTACGGCACCGCTGCGGACGCCCAGCGGGCGGTCGACCACGTCCGCGGGATCCACGAACGGATCCGCGGGACGACGGCCGAAGGCGTGCCGTACCACGCGTCCGATCCGCACCTGCTCGGCTGGGTGCACGCTGCCGAGACGGACAGCTTCCTGCGCGCCCACGAACGCTTCGGAGCCGACCGACTGGACGCCACCGGCTACGACGCCTACGTCGCCGACACCGCGCGCGTCGCCGAGGCACTGGGGGTGAGCGACCCACCACGGGACCGCCGCGAGCTGTCCGAGTGCCTGATGGCCTACCGGCACGAACTGAGGGCCACCTCCGAGGCCCGGGCCGCTGCCCGCTTCCTACTGTTCCGGCCTCCGCTGCCCCTTGCGGTACGGCCCTTCTACGGTGGGCTGGCCGCGAACGCCGTGGCGCTGCTCCCGTCCTGGGCCCGCGGCATGCTGTGGTTGCCCCGGGTGCCGGTCGTCGAGGATCTCGCCGTACGTCCCACAGGACAGGCCCTGACCCGCACCATCCGCTGGGTCATGACCCCACCTCGCCAGTCCCGTCCGGCGTGAGCTTGTTGGCTGCGGGGCAAGACGCCGCTTCAGGCCTGACAGGTGAACCCACCTCGCTGCGGGAGGTGTCGCAGCCGCAGCCGCAGCTGTCAGAAGAGGCGGGAGTGGCTGGCTCAGTAGCCGTACGCGGCCCCGTTCAGGCTGTGCAGGTGGGCGGGGTTGTCGCCGTAGCGCAGCGAGCGGGCCCCGGAGACGGAGCCCAGCAGGGCCTGCCACCCCCCAGGGTGACCAGTTCGGTATTGCTGAGCTGCGACTCCAGCCCACCCGCGGAGACAGGTCACCATGGCCCGGGTGGATGCGACCACCGCCCGGCTGCGCGCCTCAAGCTCCCCCTGCGGGCAACCGCAACGGCTGCACCCCCATCACCTTGGCAACAGCGGGGATGTGCCGATCATCGGTGACTGGAACTGCGACGGTATCGACGACATAGGCGTCTACCGGCCCTCCAACGGCACCTTCTACCGCTATGGCTACGCCGCCATCGCGTACGGCAACGTCGGGGATCTGCCGATCATCGGCGACTGGAACGGCAACGGCATCGACGAGATCGGCGTCTACCGGCCAGGCAACCGAACCTTCTACCCGAGGAACCGACCGTTGCCGCTCGGCCGATGACGCACCGCGTCATCAAGTGATGAGCGACATCGTGTGGCCGCCGACGCGGCACAGTGGGGCGGCGGCCACACGATTGGGTGGCACCCGGCTGGATTGCGGCGACATTCGGCCGGGAGCACCTCGGATTGACGGATTCGCCTCCGCCCCACCGGGCAGTAAGCGGATAGTGTCATGAGCACGACTACCTTCCCCCCACAAGGAGGTCGATCATGCACGTCCGTACGCTGACCGGCGGCCTGGCCGCTGCCCTGGTGGTGTCCTTGTCCCTGACGGGCGGTCAGGCCGTGGCCGCTCCTCCCGACGCGGCTGATGCCCCCCTGGCCGCCCGTGTCTTCACCTACGACGCCGGCGGCTCGGCGGAGTTCAGGAGCGCGGTCGACCGGGGCGCGGCGATCTGGAACGAGAGCGTCGACGCCGTCGAGCTGCGGCCGGCCGCCGCGGGACAACGCGCGAACATACGGGTCCTCGCGGACAACGGCTGGCCGCGCGCCCTGCCCACGACCCTGGGCAACGGAACCGTCTACATCGGGCGCCAGGCCGTCGACCAGGGCTACGACACGATTCGTATCTCCGCCCACGAACTCGGGCACATCCTGGGCCTGCCCGATCGCAAGCCCGGACCGTGCTCGAGCCTGATGTCCGGCTCCACCGCGGGCACCGCGTGCACGAACCCGTATCCGAACGCGGCGGAGAAGGCGGAGGTCGAAGGGAACTTCGACGGCGTGCTCGTCGGGCGGGCCCCGGCGGCGCGCGCCGAGGTGATCGTGGACTGACGCGTGCCGCACCACACCGGTTTCATGCCCGCCCAAACGAACCCGGGGCGGAGACCTCGGTGAGCGTGGCCTGTTCGGCCGGGTCGACAGCTGGGCGCCGGCTCTGTCTTGACGGCGGTCCGGTCGGTGGCGTAGGTGCAGCGGTAGTCCTCGGCCGACGCGCGTACGACCGGGATCGAACGTAGCTCGGACTCAGCCAGGTTGAGGCGTCGGCGAGTTGTTTTCGACTCTCCCGGATGGGGACTCGGTTCTCATGGTGCACATCGGATACACGATGATGACCGAGCAGGCCGGTCCCCGTGAGCTCGTCGACCATCTGGTTCGGGCCGAAAGCGCGGGCTTCGACTTCTCGGTGACCTCCGACCACTACTTCCCGTGGCTGCGCACGCAGGGGCACTCGCCATACGCCTGGAGCGTGCTGGGCGCGGCCGCCCAGGCGACCTCACGCATTCCACTGATGACGTACGTGACCTGCCCGTCGTTCCGCTATCACCCCGCAGTGGTGGCGCAGAAGGCGGCGACGATGCAGTTGCTGTCGGAGGGGCGGTTCCGGCTGGGTCTCGGCTCAGGTGAGAACCTCAACGAACACGTGGTGGGCGGCGGTTGGCCGCCCGTGAACGTACGGCACGAAATGCTCCAGGAGGCGGTGGAGATCATCCGAGCGCTCTTCGAGGGCGGCCATGTGAACCACCACGGGGCGCACTACGACGTGGAATCCGCCAGGCTGTGGGACCTGCCGGACGAGCCACCGCCGCTCGGCATCGCCGTCTCCGGCGAGCAGTCCTGCGCCCTCGCGGGCAGCCTCGCCGACCTGGTCATCGCCACGGAGCCCGAGCCGGGGCTGCTCCAGGCCTTCGACCGGCACGGCGGCGCGGGCAAGCCGCGCGTGGGCCAGCTACCGGTCTGCTACGACCCCGACCGCGACACGGCCGTCCGGCGCGCGCACGCCCAGTTCCGCTGGTTCGGCGGCGGCTGGAAGGTCAACTCCGAGCTGCCGCATCCGGATTCGTTCGAATCGGCGACGCAGTTCGTCACGCCCGACGACGTCGCCGCGTCCATCCCGTGCGGCGACGATCCGGAGGCGTTCGTCGAGGCCGTACGCCCGTACGCCGAGGCCGGGTTCACCGAGATCGCCCTGGTGCAGATCGGCGGCGAGTCGCAGCCCGCGTATCTGGACTGGTCGGAGAAGACGCTGTTGCCCGCCCTGCGCGACGCCTTCGCATGACGACACCACGCCGCGACGGGGCGGGGCTGTCGAACCCTCCCCGCCGACGCGCCCAGTCGCGTTCCGGGCGGTCGATCAGCGCCCGCCCCCGCGGGGTGGCGTAGGCGGGGGACACGCGACCTGGCTCTCTTCTCTGCGCTCTGCGCTCTGCGCTCTGCGGTGCCGGGAACGTCTCGACCTCGTCGAGTCGCTGTTCATACGTCTCGGCACCGCGGGCATGGTCCGCTGTCAGATCAGCGAGCCGAGGCGGCAATTCAGCGGGCGATGCCACGATGACCGAGTCGTAGTCGCCCAGGTCGGATCCGATCGTCAGGTCAACGAGAACGCCATCGTGTCCACCGTGATCTCCGATGAGGCGAGGCTGGTGACATTCCCTCAGATCATGGTCAGGAGAAGGGAGTAGTCGTGCAGGCCCCGGACGTCGGGAGCCCCATTGCGGGGCCACAGGAAAGGTACGGGGGCGGTCAGCTGAGCGGCATGACCTTGCGGTAGGCGGTCACCGCGAGCGCCGCGACCGCGACGTGCATCAGGAGCAGTGCCACGACCCCGGTCGCTCCGCCGTCGCCGAAGAGGAAGAAGTCGGGCACGAAGGAGACCACGACGGTGACCGGAACCAGCCATCGGATCAACTTCTCGGGATTCCCGGACAGCTTGCGCACGACGGCCCACCCGAGGGCGCCGGCCACCACGCCGACCGTGGTCAGGAAGATGTACGCCCCCGGCGTCAACGGCTGGAAGTCGTCCGGCGCGCCGACCGCGCGTGCGACCACCGCGATCAGGGCATTCACCAAGGAGGACAGTGCGATCGCGGCGAGCACCCCGCCCGCCACGACGAGGGGACCACGGCGCACGGAGGCCGTCTGGGTGACTGCGGGCATGGTGACTCCAGAGCTGCACAGGTGCGGACCGCGAGGCGCGGTGCACGGGGTTTGAAATCTCAAACACAATCCTGGCCGACCATGCTTGAAACTTCAAGTGTGATGACGAGGGTTGTTTCCACGCCGCCGTGCGGTCCGGGTCCGTTTTCGAAGATCATCGAACCGCAGTGAGGCGTTGCTCGCTCCGCTGATACCGCAGACCGGTGACGGGTCGACCGCGTGTCGAGGAGCGGAAGGTGTCAACCGCATGGTCTACAAGATCCGTACCGGAATCTCGTGGTGTGACCTGCCGGACTGCTATGGGGCGTGCCGAAAACTGGGATGCGGCGGCAGGACGAACCGGATGATCGCGACATCATCGAACGCGCTGCAACGTCTCAAGGCGATCCGCTGCCTGGCCCAGGTACGACGAGAGTGCCATATCGGCACGTGGCAGCGGTCTGCCAGACATCGTGCCTGCTCTGCGCAGGATTCGTTTGAAGGCGGACCTGGAGAGGCCGCTACTGGAAGAGTGGCTTCCTTTCCTCCCCCGGCCCGCGGGACGCCGTCCGAGCCGCGGTCTCAGCTGCGGTGAGTCCGTACACGAGGGCCGACGCGATGCCGCCGGCGTAGGCCCGGTGCCACAGGCCGCCGGTGTCCGAGCCGGCCGCGAGGAGCCCTGCCACGGGGATTCCGTCCTCGCCCAGGACGCGGGCCCGGTCGTCGATGAGGACCCCGTGGAACGGGAAGGTGATGGCCGGCACCGCCTCGACCACGTAGTAGGGAGGCCGGTCGAGCGGCGCGCGGTCCAGCAGCCGGTCAGGCGTCGGCGCGCGGCCCGCTGCCGCCATGGTGTTGAACTCCTCGACAGCCGCGCGGACGGCCGGCCCGTTGTAACCCCATTCCTCGGGAAGGCAGTCGAGTTCGTCGAGGCTCTCCGCGAAGCCGACCCTCCCGCCCCGTTTGGCGGCCAGCGCGAACTTGTCGACGGCGACCGCTCCCTTCACGTACGACCCCACCACCCAGTCGCGGAAGACGCGGGAGTCGGCGACGAGAAGCCCTCGGCTTTCGGGTTGCTCCAGCAGTGCCATCGTTGTGAGGTGATCGCCCAGCGTCTCGTCGGCGAACCGCTCGCTGTGCAGGTTGAACAGCAGCGCGTGCTCGCTGTAGTAGAGCGAGAGGTCGACGAAGTCCGACGGGTCCGCGAACGGGATGCCGCTCGGGATGAGATGCCCGTAGAAACCGGCCCCGGCCGACCCGGTCGCCGCCCCCGCGGAGGCAGCCAGGCGGTATCCGGCCCCGCGGCTGTGGGGGTTGGAGCGCAGTTCCATGCGATCGGCGTGGGGATGGACGAACTTGTTGCGGAGTTCGGCGTCCCCCTGGAAGCCCCCTGTGGCCAGAAGCGTCGAGGCCGCGCGCACGGTTCGTCGCGTGCCGTCGCCCGCGACGAGCTCCGCTCCGGTCACGGCCCCGTCCTCCAGCAGGAGCCGCTCGGTGTCGGTGCCCGTCAGGATCTCGGCGCCCGCCGCGATGACGCTACGACGGCAGGTGTCGAGGTAGTGGTTCGTGTCGAACTGGTGCCCCTGACCGAAACCGAGGACGGGCTGAGCGCCCTTGACGTCGACCCCCGTGCTCCTGATCCATGTGATGCCGTCCGCGAAGCGGTCCACGAGGGCGCGTTTGAGCGAGGTCTCACCGCGGGGGTTGTGCCGCTCCATGACCTCGTGACTCGGGGCAGTCCAGGCGTAACCGGCGTAGCGCGCGGATCCCCCGACCTCGTCGCCGATCTCGATGACCACGACGGACAGCCCATCCCGTACGGCTCTCGCGCCTGCGGTCAGCCCTGCCATCCCTGCTCCGATGACGAGCAGGTCGACCACCTGTTGATCCGGCATCCGAACTCAGCCCCTTCTCATCACCTGAGGTGACTTCACGTCGTGTCCGGGTCCGCGACGGCGACCGCTCGAAGCGGGTGTACCAGGGGACAGGGTGCCTGAAGGTCTACGGGAGGCGCCACCCCTGGAACGATGACGCCTCCGATGTCGCCTCCGATGTCGCCGAACGCCTCGCGCAGGGCGTCGAAGGGATCCCTGCGGGCCTCGGCGGCGGGCCATGGTGGATCGGCTGCCCATGGGAGATGGCCGGCCCGATGTCCCGGGCCGACCCTCGGCGCTGACACGCTACCGCTCCGAGCTGGTCGGCTCGGTGTCCGTGTCCCCCTTGTCCGGGGCCGTGGAGGCGGGGCGCAGGGCCTTGGCGCCGTCCTTCAGGCGCTCCAGCGTGCGCGTCAGCTGCTGGAACGGAGACGTCGTCCGCGTCCCGGACGGCTGCTGTGCGGCGGGAGCGGCCTCGGCGGACTCGCGGTAGGCGGCGAGCGCCTCGTGGGCGCGCTCGGTCGCCTCCCGGTACAGGTCCCGGGACTTCGTCATGGCCTCCAGCGCCTCGGCGTACATCGCCACGCGTTTCCGTTCCCGGGCGAGATCCTCCTCGAGAGTGAGGAGGTGCCAGTCCTCGCGCAGCGCGGTGAGGGCCGCGTCGGCACCGTCGGGCAGCGGCTGCGGCAGCGCGGCGAACCGCGTCACCGCCGTGACGAGGTCGGTCGGCTCCGAACCGTCCAGGAACACCGTGCGTACGGCGAAGTCCTCGGCGTCGTAGCCGGACGGGGCCGGGGTGCCGGGCAGCACCACCGCACCGCCGCGTGGCACCTCCACGTCGAACTCCCGCAGCGCCCAGTTCACGACCCGCAGCTGATGCGGCGCGGCTCGGTGCTCCACGACGCGGTGGCGCAGGCTGGGCGGCAGCCATCGCGTGAGGGGCAGCCGACCGCGCTCGTCCGTGGTCATGGCCTCGTGGACGACGACACGGACGCACCATCCGTCGTGCCCGGAGTCCCTGAGCAGGCGCCGTGCGTCCTTGTCGTCCTCGGGCAGGGTGGTGATCCTGCTCAGCGACAGGCCTGTGGCGGCGTCGTGGTCCCAGTCGCCGTACTCCGGCCAGAACCGGGTGACGGGTGACGGCCATGCCGGGTCCCACAGCTGTTCCGCCTCCGCGAGCAGGGTCCACTCCCGCCCGCCGCCCAGGTCGGGCGCGAGGCTCAGCCGGGCGCGTACGGTCACCTCTTCGGGAACCCGCCAACGGGCCTCGAAGACCCGCTCCGGGAAGTCGCCCTCGGCGTCGGGCACCTCCAGGAAGTCGTCGATGACCTGACTGTCCTTGAGCTGTCGCAGGGTGTGACGGAGTACGCCTTCCGCGTCGGGTCCGACGTGGCGGCCGCGAGCCGGCCACACCGTGGGGGGAGTCGTGGGACGAGCTGTGGGGGAGGTCGACATGAGTCCATCGGGAAGCAGGGGCACGTACGCATGCCAGTATCGTCGCCGCGGCCCGGCGGAAATCACGCGGGGTCCCGTCGGCCTCCCCTCTGCAGCGCGACCTTCCCGGAGATACCCACCGCTGCGGCGCTCGCTCTCGGTCGGCCACCGCGATACGAGTGTGTGCCGGCGAGATGCCAGCCGTGGTGGTTGATGCAGTCGTTGCCGTCCGCGTCGTTGGCGCGCTCGGGGTAGGAGTGGACGTCGGCGCGGGCGGGAAGGGTTGATCAGGTAGACGGTGTCCTTGCCGTTGTTCCAGGGGAAGTTGCAGTTCTGGCGGTGGGACGACATCGCCAGTGTCGGAGTCACTGCCCCTGCCGCCGCGCAGCTTCACGTAGTCGCCGGGACGCGTGCGGGTCTGCGGAATCTTGTTCCGACAGCACCTGTGCCGTCCGCCCGCGCCGGCAGTCCCAGGGCATCGGCACCCGCCCGCAGGCGGAACTCGTCAAGGGCGTTATCCCCGCTGGTCCAGCCTGCACCACGGTGTACTTCGGTGAGGTCCAGGGCCCGCCGACCCCGGGCCGCCTGGCCCCCCAACCCGGCCGCTGACCGAGGACGCCAGCCCCGCGGCACCCGGACGTCCGACGCGCACTCGCCCCGGAAGGCGCCCACCTGCGACGCGTCGTAGACGCTCTACTCGGCGATGTGCCGCTGGATCCAGTCGGCGGCGGTTCGGCGGAAGATCTTCCGGCTGTCCGCGCGCAAGAAGTCGTGGCCCTCGTCGCGCAGCATCAGCAGTTCGGCCTCCAGACCGCGTTCGCGGGCCGCGCGGACGAACTGCTCGGATTCGCCGAGCGGCACATTGGTGTCGTGTTCACCGTGGACCGCGAGGAGCGGCACGCGCAGTGCGTCGACGCGGGTCATCGGGGACAGCGCGTGCAGCAGTTCACGGTCGTGTTCCGGGTGCCCGTACTTGTGCGCGGCCGATTCCGCGATCCACGGCTCGGTGCCCGCGTAGAAGGTCGCGAAGTCGGACATGCCGCAGGCCGCGACGCCGGTGCGGAAGAGGTCCGGGTGGCACACGAGGGAGGCCATCACCAGATAGCCCCCGTACGAGCGGCCCATGACGGCCAGCCGCCGCGGATCGGCGAGACCGGCCACGACGACGTGGGCCGCGCAGTCGGCGACATCCTCGATCGCGGCGAACCGTCCCGTGCCGAGGTCGGCGTCGACGAACGACCGGCCGTGGCCCGAGGAGCCGCGCACATCCGGAGCGAAGACATCGACACCTCGGCCCATCAGCTCGTGGTAGAGCGGGTTGAACACCGGACGTTCCTGCTCCTCCGGCCCGCCGTGCAGATGGATCACGCAGGGCGCCTCCCCGGGGCCTCGGCCCGGCGCCCGGTAGTACCAGCCGCTCAGCGGCAGGCCGTCGCGCGCTGTCAGCCGCAGCGGTACGGGACGCACGGGTGGACGACCGGGCGGGACGGTGTCCTCGTCACGGGACGACCACTCGGTCCGCCGCGCGGTGCCCTCGGAGAACCACCACACACCGGGGCGGCGCTGCGAGCCGGACAGGGCCAGCACCAGTCCCGCCCGGCCGCCGACCTGCGGGATACGCGTCACGACCTCATGCGGAAGCGGCACCGTCCGCGGCGGACCCGGCCGAGCGTCCCCGGCGGATGCCGCCGTGACGGCGGTGATTTCCAGCTCACTGGCTCCGCGCACGTTCCAGGCCAGGGCCGCGGTGCGCCCGTCATGGCCGAGCGCCAGCAGTTCCAGGCCGCAGTCCTCGCGCTCCGCGGCGACGGTCAGCTCCAGCTGCTCCCCCCGAGGATCCAGGCGGACGGCGAACAACGCGGCGAACTCGCGTGCCGCGTCGCTGCGCAGCCACAGCGTCGTGCCGTCCGGGGAGAACCGGCCGATCCACGGATCGCCGTCGGCGACCGGCAGGGCGAAGGTGGTCCGCAGATCGGTGGTGCGCACGACGAGCGCTTCGCGGCGGCCGCGTGGCCCCCGGCGCAGGAGTGCCAGCCGTCCGTCCCTGCTGATGTCGCACACGCGCAGAGTGGCGGCGCCGCGTTCGACGGCCAGCAGGGCGGGCGCCGCGACGCCCAGGGGGTCGACGAGGTAGGCGGCCAGCCCTCCACCGGCCGTCTCCTCCGGGGCGACCTTGCCGGTTTCCCCGTGGTGTGCGCCAGGGCCCCGCGCGTCACGGCTGAACTCGTCATCTGTGCGGACGGATCCAGCATCTGTGTAGACGGATTCAGCGCGGGCCCCGTCCAACGACTGCGGCGGCCCGACCCTGGACGCGTCCTCCGACAGCGGATCCTGAGCGGTCCCGCCGTCTTCCTCTTCCGCGGCTTCCGGAACCTCCACGGCTTCCGGGACCTCCACAGCTTCCGGGACACGGGCGGCGGGACCGGCATCGCCGTAGTGCGGGCCCCCCAGCAGCACGGCGCGGCCGTCGCGCGAGGCCCAGCCCGCCGGGCGGCGGGTGGTGTACGTGTGCGGGTCGGCGAGGCCCGGCTCCGCAGGGGCGGGCCCCTCTTCCGTCTCGGCCCCGCCCGGTGCGGGAACCGGCTCGGCGACGGTGACGGCGACCGCCGACCCGTCGTGCTGCCAGCACCCCAGATACGCGGAGCTGCCGGGCTCGGCACCGGCGAGGACGCGTCGCCCTGTTCCGTCAGGGCGTACGCACAGCACCCGGGTGTGTTCGCCACCTCCCGGGGCGGTGGTGTAGGCGATCCAGCGGCCGTCGGGCGACCAGGCAACCTCTTTGACCGGGTGGGGATCGGAGTCCAGCAGATGGACCTCGTGTCCGCCGACCGGCCCGGTCCACAGCTGCGGCACCCCGCCGCGGTCGCAGATGAACGCGACGTACCTGCCGCTCGGGTCCACCGACGGATACCAGCAGCCATGGGACCTCAGCGGCTGCGGTGTGTCCAGCGGTCCGGCGGTCCCGGGCAGCGGGACCGGCGCCGGAGCCATGGAGGCCGCCATGGGCTCGGTGGCCGTCCCGGCGTGACCGCCGGCCCTCCCGGCCGTCACCGCGGAGGCGGCGCCGTGGTCGTCGGGTCGCCACGGCACCCCGTCGACGATGTCCTCGCCGACAGGGGCGTGGGAGGGGGAGCCCGTCAGCGGATACGACGGGGCCTCCGTCGCCGGAGGCGGGGGATGGGTCCCCTGCGCCCCGGTCAGCTGATTCCGTGCGTTTGCAGCCATATCTCCAGCAAAGCTACCTGCCACAGCTCGTTCGCCCCACGCTTGGTGCGGTGCTCGTCCGGCGCCGACAGCAGCCTGGCCACGTGCGCGTCCTGGAAGACGCCCCGGGACTTGGCCTCGGGCGCCGACAGAGCCTCACGGACCCGCCCCAGTACGGGGCCCGCCATGTGTTTGACGGCGGGGACCGGGAAGTAGCCCTTCGGCCGGTCGACGACCTCCGTGGGCAGGACCTGGCGGCCGGCGGCCCTGAGGACTCCCTTGCCGCCGTCGGCGAGCTTCAGCTCCGGCGGGCAGGTGGCGGCCAGCTCCACGAGTTCGTGGTCGAGGAACGGGACGCGCGCCTCCAGACCCCAGTCCATCGTCATGTTGTCGACGCGTTTGACCGGATCGTCGACCAGCATCACCTCGGCGTCGAGCCGCAGCGCCGCGTCGAGAGCGGTCTCGGCGCCCGGCCGCGCCATGTGCTCCCGTACGAAGCGGCCGGACACGTCGTGCTCGGGCAGCAGGTGGGGCTCCACGATCCTGGTGAGGTCGGTGTGCGGCCGGTCGAAGTACGTCTCGGCGTACGCCTCGGGCGCCCGCTCTCTCGGGACGGCGGCCATGGTCGGGTACCAGTGGTAGCCGGCGAAGACCTCGTCCGCCCCTTGACCGCTCTGGACGACCTTCACCTCCTTCGCCACCTGCTCCGACAGCAGATGGAAGGCCACCACGTCATGGCTGATCATCGGCTCGCTCATCGCCTCGATCGCCGCGTCCAGCGCCGTCGACACCCGGTCCGAGGGCACCATCAGCTGGTGGTGGTCCGTGCCGAAGTGCCGGGCGACCAGGTCGGAGTACCGGAACTCGTCGCCCTCCTCGCCGCCCTCGGACTCGAACCCCACGCTGAACGTCGCGAGATCGCGCTGCCCTTCGTCGGCCAGCAGCGCCACGATCAGGCTGGAGTCGAGACCGCCCGACAGGAGGACACCCACGGGTACGTCGGCGACCATGCGCCGGCGTACGGCGGTGCGCAGCGCGTCGAGCACCGCGTCCCGCCAGTCGTCCGCGCCCAGGTGCGCGTATTCGGGCCGGCGGGTGTACGACGGCTGCCAGTAGCGGATGTCGCGGTGGCGGCCGTCCGGCTCCACGACGCGCACGGTGGCCGCGGGCAGCTTGCGTACTCCGGCGAGGACGGTGCGGGGCGCGGCCACGGTGGCATGCCAGCTCATGTACTGGTGCAACGCCACCGGGTCGAGTGAGGTGTCGACGCCGCCGCCCGCCAGAAGGGCCGGCAGCGAGGATGCGAAGCGCAGCCGCCCCGGTGCGTGAGCCAGGTACAGCGGCTTGATGCCCAGCCGGTCGCGGGCCAGTACGAGTCGGCCGGTGGCCTGTTCGGCGATGACGAAGGCGAACATGCCGTAGAAGCGGTCGACGCAGGCGATCCCCCACTGCTGGTACGCCTTGAGCACCACTTCGGTGTCGGAGCCGGAGAAGAAGCGGTGGCCGAGACCGCGCAGCTCCTCACGCAGCTCCTTGTAGTTGTAGATGCACCCGTTGAAGACACCGGAGATCCGCCCCGCGGGGTCGGTCATCGGCTGGGCCCCGCACTCGGACAGGTCAATGATCTTCAGTCGGCGGTGACCCAGCGCGACGGAGCCCTGCGACCACAGGCCCCTGCCGTCCGGTCCCCGGGGAGCGAGCCGGTCTGTCATGCGCTCGACGGCTGCCAGGTCGGGCCGACCGCCGTCGAACCTGATCTCGCCGCTGAGGCCGCACATCAGGCCGCACCCCCTCGCAGGGGGCGACTGTCGGCCGCGTTCGGAGGCGGAGCCTCGAGCGAGCACGAGCCGGTCCGATTCGTGTTCGTGTCGGTATTGCTGCTGGGCATGCGAGCCACTCTCCTTGTCCACAGGTGGCACCGGCACCACGGGAGGACGGCGGTTTGTCCGTCCGGGTTCTCCGCGCCGTGGCGCCCTCTCGCGGGGCGACGGCCGGTGCCTGCCCTTCTGCAGGCCGCGCGGGTTTCAGCCGCCGACGGATTCCGTCGAGTACGGTGCCGAGGCACCCGGAGGGGCGGCACCGGCCGCTGCGACGGGTCGGCGCAGGGCTGCGGGGGCGGGGCTCCGGCGGTGGCCGCCCCGGGTCTCGGCGACCATCGTCTCGACGCAGGCCGGCAGGCCCTCCTCCTCCGCGACCCGGCGCAGCCGGCCGGCCGCGCTGCCCCGGGCCAGCGCTTCTTCCATGAGGACGCGTACGGTGTCCCAGTCGCCGAGGGCTTCCAGGGCCGGACGCAGCCGTCGGAGCATGCCGCGCAACACGGCGGGGGCGGGCGCGGCGAGGCGGGTGACCGGGTCGACCAAGCTGCCCTCCAGGCCCGCCTGGGCCGCACGCCAGACCGCCGACCGAAGCCATTCGTGCCTGCCGTCACAAGCCCGCCCCGGCGCCTCCAGCCGGACCCGGGCGTCCTCGACCAGGGCGCGGAACAGCCCGGCGATGAGCACGACCGTCTCGGTGCGCGGGCAGGCGTCGCAGATGCGCAGCTCCAGGGTTCGCTGGTGATCGCACGGCCGTACGTCGTAATAGACCATTCCCGGGTCCTTGATCACGCCGGAGCGGATCAGACCCTCGACCGCGGCGTCGTACTCGGCGGCTCCGGCGAAGCAGCCGACCGGCCCGGCGGTGGGCCAGCGCTGCCACAGCATCGTGCGCCAGCTCGCGTATCCCGTGTCCGTGCCGAGCCAGAACGGGGAGCTGGCGGACAGGGCCAGCAGCGGGGGCAGCCACGGCGAGACGGCGCACATGATCCGGACGGCCGTGTCGCGATCGGGCACGTCGACGTGGACCTGCGCACTGCACACGAGATGCTCGTCGGCGACCTGCCGGTATTCGTCGACCATGTACCGGTAACGGAAATCGGGGGTGGTCTCACCGGACGTCACCCGCGCGAAGGGCACGGTCCCGGCCGCGACGGCGGCCAGCCCGAGCCCGGAGGCCGCAGCGCTCAGCCGCCGCCGCGCCCCGGACAGATCGGCGTGCAGGGACTCCAGGGAGGCGTGCACCTGGCTGTTCCACTCCACCGCCGACCGCTGCAGCTCGTTCTTGAACTCGGACCTGCGCAGACGACCGAGCACCGCACCGGCACTCGGTACCAGCCGCCCGCTCTCCGCGTCCAGAACATGAAACTCTTCCTCTACGCCTACACGAACGGTCACGGCCTCTCCCTCGTCCGTACCGAGATCGCCCGCCGGGCCGGAGACCCGTCGGCGACCGCTGCGCAGTGCGAGTTCCCGACAAATGCACAAATAAGCCTCACTCGTGCACACCGTCGCTCTCGGTGCCCGTGGGCCAGGCCGAAGCTGCCCGGGCCTCCGGCATGACGGGGCCTACGGCGGCCGGGGCGACGTGCGCCTGCCCGTGTCCGGACAGCTGACACGCCGCGTCGTCAGCCTCGACCACCGTCTGCGGCTGATGGGGTTTCCTGGTCAACGCCAGGCTGGACACCGCTCACCTGCTGACCACCCTCTCCCCGGGGCGGGAGAACGCTGCCGTAGCCGCCAGGACCGGTGTACTCGATCGGGTGTCGAACAGGCGGCGTGCGCGTCCGGCGGGCGAGGAACAACTCGTATGAGGCACAAAGGGATGGGGAGTGGGAGACAGATGCGCGTTCCGATGACGATTGCCGACTTCCTGGACCGGGCGGAGCTGGGCTTCGCCGACAGCCCGGGCGTGATCGACGAGCCGAGTCAGCCCGCGGCGCCGGTGGCCCCATCGACCTACGGACAGGTGGGCGAGCGGGTGCGGGCCTGGCAGGCGGGGCTGGACGCGCTGGGGGTGGGGGAGGGCGATCGGGTGGCGGTGGTCAGCCACAACTCGGCGCGGCTGCTGGAACTGCTGTTCGCGGTGCCGATGAGCGGGCGGATCTGTGTACCGGTCAACTTCCGTCTGAAGGCGGAGGAGATCGAGTACGTGGTACGCCAGAGCGGCGCCTCGGTGCTGTTGGTCGATCCCGAGGTGCGGGACACGGTCGCCGACGTCAAGGCGGCGGGCCCACGACATCGTGCTTGTGCGGCCACTTCCCGACCAGAACCGCCACCAGTGAAGCGAGGCGGACGAGTTGGACGACCGCTCCGGCGGACAGCGCGGCCCTGCCGAAGCGGCTGATGATGCGGGGTGCCAGAAGAGAGCCCGCGAAGAACAGCAGGGCCATCGGCAGGATCGCGAGCCCCGTGCAAAGCGTCCGCGTGCAGGCCGTGCGGTGAGGGCGAAAACGAACATGAACGCACCGAAGCCGATGCTGAACGCGAACACCATCGCCAGGCCGCGGGACATCGACGGCAGGCGCAGCACGGACGGCGGCAGCAGCGGGACCTCGCCGCGTCGCTCGGCGCGCTTCTCCACGGCGCAGGTGGCGGCGCCGAGGACGACCGCGAGGGCGAGCGACAGCCAGGTGCACCACCCCGAGGACGCACGCGGTTGAGCTCGCGGCTGGAGGGCTGTGACCGTGAACACCGCTTCGTCCCGGTGGAGGTGCCCTCCCGTGCTGTCGGGTTCTCGTGGCCCGCTGTGAGAGTAGCGCCATGAGGACGGCTCCGACCTCGGTGAATGGAACGCGTTCCGCGCACAAAGATGCGTCAGCTCGTCGTTGACCGGCGGTCCGTGGCAGGGCCAGGGTGAGGGAGCCAGATCGGATTCCGATCTCCCGTTTCCGGTCACCGAACTGCGTGCAGGAGGCCGTGATGCTCCAGACAGAAACCCTTGAACACACCGAGCTCAGGGAAGACCACGAAGCGGCTGCCGCCGCCACGACCGCGCCCGCCACGACCGCGCCCGCCACGCCGAACGCACCGGCGGACCGCGGCGAACTGTTCTTCCAACGCTGCCTCTGGTGCGGCACTCCGGCCTACCGCCGCTCGTTCTGCCGCGCCTGCGGGTCCATGGCCTTCCAACGGGAACGCAGCGCGGGCGACGGGGTCGTCGTTCGCCGCCACGGCCAGGTCCCGCACCACACGTGGTTCGTCGCGATGAACGAGGGCTTCAACCTGCTCTGCCAGGCCGCCGACGCAGCGCCGGTCGCGGTCGGGTCGAGGGTGAGTGTCGTACGGGCCGTCGCTCCCCTCGGTCAGGGACTTCCCGTCGTCGAGCCCACTCGCCCGCCGACTTCGGACCGCTGGTGGTAACGGGAAGCGGCTCGAACGCGGCCACCTCGCGCAAGCGGGACGATCAGAGAGGAGGGTGCGTGGGCACCCAGCACAACGCGCCGGACGGACGGGCCGGCGTTGTCCGGGGAGCGGCGCGCGGCGCGCTGGAGGGTCTGCGGATCGCCGACTTCTCCCGGGTTCTCGCCGGGCCGTACGCCACCATGCTCCTCGCCGACCTCGGGGCGGACGTGGTGAAGGTCGAACGGCCGGGCATCGGGGACGACACCCGGGCCTGGCATCCGCCGGCGGACCACGACGGAACGTCGACCTATTTCCTCAGCGTCAACCGGAACAAGAGGTCCTTCGTCCTGGACCTCACGACCGACGCCGGCCTCGAACAGGCCCGCGCTCTGGTCGCCGAGTCCGACGTGCTGGTGGAGAACTTCCGCCCCGGCACGATGGAACGGCTCGGGCTCGGCCCTCGCGAACTCCGCGCCCGGCACCCGGGATTGGTCTACTGCTCGATCAGCGGTTTCGGCGGCGGCGCGGGCGCGGCGATCCCCGGATACGACCTGCTCGTGCAGGCCGTCGGCGGTCTGATGAGCGTGACCGGGGACGCGGCCGGTGAGCCCGTGAAGGCGGGTGTGGCCCTGGTCGATGTGATCACCGGCCTGCACGCCTCGCTCGGCATCCTCGCGGCCCTCCGGCACCGGGACGCCACCGGGGAAGGGCAGCATGTGGAGGTGAACCTCCTCAGTTCGCTGCTGTCGGCCTTGGTCAACCAGGCTTCGGCGTATGCGGTGGCCGGTGTGGTCCCGGGCCGTATGGGCAACGCGCACCCGAGCATCGCCCCGTACGAGACCTTCCCGGCCGCCGACCGCCCGATCGCGATCGCGGTGGGCAACGACCGGCAGTTCGCCGCGCTCGCCGACCTCGTCGGGGAACCTGGTCTCGCGTTCGACGACCGCTTCCGCACCAATGCCGACCGAGTCGCCCACCGCACCGAACTGCGGGACATCCTGACGCAGCGGCTGGGCACCGCCGGCGCCGACCACTGGTCGGCCGTCCTACTGGCCGCGGGCGTGCCCGCCGGGCCGGTCAACACCCTTGACGAGGCGTTCGACTTCGCCCAGAAGCTCGGCCTTCCCGGCATCGTCGACATCCCCGCCGACGGATCGGAGGGGCGACCTTCCCGCCAGATCGCGAGCCCCATCGCGCTGAGCGGCACACCCGCGCAGTACCGCCTTGCGCCGCCGCGCCTGGGCCAGCACACCGCGGAGATCCTGCACCGCCCCTCCGACCACGACCACACCCCCGCGTCGAACGAAGCGGTCGACTGACCGTTTCCCGGCACAGGCACCACGACCGAACCGATCACCACAACCCAAGGAGCTCACGATGAGCGGCGCCAAGCCGATGAAGGACCCCCTCGACCTGCTCGACCTCTCCTCCACCCTCACCGACGAGGAGCGCGAGATCCAGGCCACCGTCGCCAAGTTCCTCGCCGACCGGGTGCGCCCGCACATCGGTGAGTGGTTCGAGAACGCCCACTTCGCCCGTGAACTCGCCCCGGAACTCGGCAAGTTGGGAGTTCTGGGTATGCATCTCGAAGGCTATGGCTGCGCCGGGACGAACGCGGTCAGCTACGGTCTTGCCTGCCTGGAGCTGGAGGCGGCGGACTCCGGCTTCCGCAGCTTTGTCTCCGTGCAGGGCTCGCTGTCGATGTTCTCCATCTGGAAGTGGGGCTCGGAGGAGCAGAAGCAGGAGTGGCTTCCCCGGCTGGCCGCCGGTGAGGCGATCGGCTGTTTCGGCCTGACGGAGCCCGACTTCGGCAGCAACCCCTCCGGGATGCGCACCCGGGCCGTCCGTGACGGTGGGGGCGACTGGATCCTGAACGGCTCCAAGATGTGGATCACCAACGGCGGAATCGCCGATGTGGCCACCGTCTGGGCGCAGACCGAGGACGGCGTCCGCGGCTTCCTCGTCCCGCGCGGGACGCCCGGGTTCACCACGCAGGACATCAAGCAGAAGATGTCGCTGCGCGCCTCGATCACCTCGGAGCTGTACTTCGACAACGTACGGCTGCCCGACTCGGCGCGCCTGCCGCTGGCCGAGGGCCTGCGAGGTCCGCTGTCCTGCCTGAACGAGGCCCGCTTCGGCATCCTGTTCGGCGTGGTCGGCGCGGCCCGCGACTGCATCCAGGCGGCCATCGCGTACGCCGACTCCCGCGTGCAGTTCGACAGGCCCATCAGCGCCTTCCAGCTCACCCAGAAGAAGCTCGCCGACATGAGCGTGTCCGTGGGCAACGCCGCACTGCTCGCCGTCCATCTCGGCCGCCTGAAGGACCAGCACCGCATCCGGCCCGAGCAGATCAGCGTCGGCAAGCTCAACAACGTCCGCGAAGCGATCGCCATCGCACGAGAGTGCCGCACCGTCCTCGGCGCCAACGGCATCTCCCTGGAGTACTCACCGCTGCGCCACGCCAACAACCTCGAGTCCGTCCTGACCTACGAAGGCACCAGTGAGATGCACACCCTGGTCGTCGGGCAGGCGCTCACCGGTCAGGCGGCGTTCCGCTGACCGCTGAAGGCCGGCGCCGCGCGGCTGGAGGCCGGGTCGCTGATCGACGCGGTCGACGTGGACGCCTCTGGTGTGGTCACTCAGATCGTTTTCGGGGGCTTGTACACCGTGCGCTCCCAGGTAACCCACCCACGGCATACCGGTGATCACCGTGCGCCCAGGGGGCCTTCGAGCCGGAGGAGCATCTCGGCGGGGCCGTGGAGTGGACACTGGCCCCTGCCGGCCGTCGCCCCCACGACCTCCGCTTGTGTCAGGTGGAGGAGCCGGCGGACGCCTTTGCACCTCGCCGGAATGCAGACGTCCAAGACGATCGTCGCGGTCAACAGGACCCGCAGGCGCCGATCCCCGACCTCGCCGACCATGGGGCGGTGGGCGACCTGTTCGAGGTGACTTCCCAGCTCACGCAGGGTCACGTGTGCTTGGTGATCGAGCAGACGCTGGAGGGCTCTACGCAGGGG